>NZ_RZQA01000713.1:0-3415 GCF_004022915.1 Mesorhizobium sp. M7A.F.Ca.US.006.04.2.1 | reverse complement strand
AGGGTGACGGAGGAAAATAGATGATGTTCTGAATATGCGAAATCATCGTGAAATGGTTGGGATGATAGGGAAGGTTTACGGAATAGCGGGTGGCGCTCACGTGATCGCCGTTGAAATAGGCGGTGCGCTGTTCGAACTCCGTAAAGTCTTCCACGGAACGCAGCGAGCGCTTGGATCCGTGGATCTGCTGGTTGAACAAGCCGCGCAGGCTGGTTGTGTCGAGCCGGAAGCGCTCGGCTTGCGGCCGCACGTCCGGGGTGAGGTGAAACGCCCCGTTGGTGTGGAAATTGGAATGGCAATCGAGGCAAGCGACACCCGTGCTTTGCATCGCTACCTTCCTGTCCTCGGTCTGGTTGAATTCCTCCTGCGGAAATGGCGTCAGCAGCAGACGAAGTCCTTCCATCTGCACGGGCGTGATGATGCCGTTCATGTATTCGTAGAAGTTGCGTATCGTCAGCAGATCCCCTCGCGACACATCTCCAAGCTCCGGGTGCGTGGTCAGAAATATTGGAGGTGGAAACTCCGGGGTAAGGTGATCCGGTAGATCGAAATCGACGTCGAAGCGGCGCAGATCGCGTCCTTCATCAGCGCCGATCTCTCTAATCTCACTTTCAGGAAAGACCTGACCTCCGGCGGCCTGCTTGACGTGCGGCAACGGTAGGAAGCCTTGCGGCAACAGACCACGATCACGAATTTCCTGAGGGGTTTTCGCTGCCAGGCTGCTCCAGGTTTCGCCTGCCGGCAGTTTCACTCGCGAGCCTTCTTGTACAGCCTTGCGCCCGCCCGACATCATGACGCCGGGCATCGGCCGGTCGGCCAGATCGTAACGGCTCTCGAGCAGGCCGCGTTGCCGTTGTGTCACAGCCGGCTTTTGCGCCTCGTCAGTTTCCTTGACCGAAGAAAAAGGCAAGCTTGGCAATGGACGATACGTCAGATCCGGCGGCAGCGGGTCCGAAGCAACATTGAGCGTGAACGTTGCAGCGCCAAGCAGGACCGGCAATCCAAGATTGAAGATACGCGACATATCCCCTCCCCACAGCGTTGAATTTGGCCCCAACCAGTGCGCGCAAGCTTTGTTCCATAGCTTTGATAGCCCCAACGCTCACGCTCGGCTTTTCGATGATCACCGGTGTCGCTGCTTTGGAGGGTGCGATCTGCGTGCCTTGCCTGCGTACCGTTCTCGCCATCTTCTGGCTGATGACTGCACGTCCGCTGCCGACTCGTGGCCTTGCAGCAGGCCTGCATCGAGCGAAGCTATCTATCCCGACATTCCGGATTGTATCACCCCATCGGCCGACGACCCGTCAGACATCGCCGCATTGTTGATCTGGTCCGTCCCGAACTGAGCGACCTGAACCATCATGGCCCTGGCCTTTGCAATGAGTTCATCTTCGGGAAGAGTATGCCCGGCCTGCAGGGTAACTGTAATACACTCGCCTCCCTCGCCCCGAAATTCCACGACCGGAGCCTGGTCTCGGCTGACGACAACTCCCATCATCTGCATAAAAACCTCCTCGTCGCTTCCTGCATTGGCCAGACAAACGCAACCCAGCTCGGCTATCTAATCCTTGACATAGGCCCCAGGTTGACGCCCGCCTCTGGGCGCCTTGGCGTCTTTCGAATGCTCGGCGACCGCAGGGCCTGCTCCGGATATTTTCTCTGGGGCCGGTGAAGGTGTCGCCGGCTTTGACGGGGTCCTGCCGCTCGATTTCTCGGGGCGGGGTGATATGTCAGTTGAAGACTTGTCTGAAGAAGTCATGGCTCTTTCCCTAGCGCGAAACTCCAATACCAACCTGCGAAACGCCGGGACGTTCCATCGCGATATGATCTCCGTTGTTGAACCTGGAGGCCTTGCTGGGGCGCACCGGCAACGGGCTGATTTCGCAAGACGAATGGCAACGGCCAAGGCGCTCGGGCAAGACACAGCCTGACACATTGCGGCGCGGGTATTGGAATGCGAGCCGACGCGAAACGCTTCATTGAGATCATCCATCACGGAACCCGCGGCAGGCAGCAGCTTCGTCATTTCTGCAGGAATGCGTTTTGCCAACGCGGACACCGCGACCATGCCCGTCGCCCGCCACTCTCTCCTGGTGCCAAGCGCCCGCTTGCAGCGCCTACCTCAAGGAGCCTGCAATACAGGCTGACTCCGCAGCTCAACCGATGAGGAACAATATCTCCCTTTGAAAGTTCTGGCCGACCCATGAAGGAGGTATGAAATGTCAGAATCACGCGAATGGCTTGTCCAATGGCTCAGGGATGCTCACGCCATGGAGGAGCAGGCCGAAACCATGTTGAATGGGCAACTGAACCGGATAGAGAACTATCCTGAGCTCAGCGAGCGGATTCGCCAGCACATCCAGGAGACCAGACAGCAGGCTGCTCGGCTGGAAACCTGTCTTGACCGCATCGGACAAGGATCTTCCACACTGAAGGATGCCGGCGGCAAGCTGACGGCAATGGCGCAGTCGCTCAGTGGGGTGTTCGCCGGGGACGAAGTGATGAAGGGATCGCTTGCAAGCTACACGTTCGAGCACATGGAAATCGCCTCCTACACAATCCTGATCGCCGCCGCCAAATCGCTAGGGGAAGCAGAGGTCGCCCAGCTCTGCGAAGAGAATCTGCGTGAGGAAGTTGCGATGGCGGACTGGTTGAAAAGCCATATTCCAGCGACAGCCGAGCAGTTCCTCGCGCGGGCCGACTCGGAGAGTGACAACGCCAAGCGCTGATCTAGGATCGTGGCTCGCAGGCGATAAGTGAGCGCCGGTCAGCGCAGCGTACGGGCCCGCGCTGACCGCCGTGGCGCGGGCCCACATAGCAACTACCTTGACCAGGTAATATTCGTATCGGTCTTGGGGGTGACCGTCCTGTTTGGGCGGCAACGACAAACCAACGACCTGGTCTGATGACGGCAGTTCCTCATGCGGCGTGGAGCGTCATTCCGATTGAAAACAGGAACTGAGAGAGCGGCATCTTGCGTCAAGACGCAGTCGCAAGAAGCATCGTTAGGCCACTGAAGTGAGAACCTCCGTCGGGCCGGGCCACGAAACATTCGGCAGCGGTCGGGCGTTGTGTCGGGAGTTTGGGGCGACCCGCACCGCCATGTTTTCTTGGCAGGTGATCGAGGCGTTCTGGGAAATGCGCATGCCACGCGGCCTCCGTTATGGCCTGACGATTCGTCCCATCAAGCTGGTCGTTTGTGCCCTCATTCGAGGAGGAAGTCCTTCCAGGCCGAGCGGGTCAGGCAACACCGGAGTATTTTTTCATTACCCTTGCTGCTCGCACGAGTGACGACCAATCAGCTCCCATAGTGGCGACGAGGTCACTAGCTTCTTCGCTGGAAATGCCGGTGCGGGCGGCGAGCTTCTTCGCAAGCAAATCGAAAGCCAGTTCGACTATCGTCATCGTTCAGCCC
>NZ_RZQA01000712.1:0-3426 GCF_004022915.1 Mesorhizobium sp. M7A.F.Ca.US.006.04.2.1 | reverse complement strand
GCCTCCCAGCGCCCCTGTCGGCGGATCTCATATCGCCCATTGCTGGCACTCGGACGTTCCACTGGGGGCCATGGGCGCATGAACGAAGACCTGCTCCGTGTCAGCGACCTGCGCGTCTCGTTCCGGGTTGGCGGCCTGTCCGCCAGGCTCGCGGGGCGGGCCACCGAAATCGAAGCGGTCTCCGGCGTCAGCTTCACGCTTCAACGAGGCAGCACCTTCGCGCTGGTCGGCGAATCCGGCTCGGGCAAGACGACGCTGGCGCGCACCCTCAACGGTCTTCAGCCGGTGAAAGCAGGCACGATCGTGTTCGAAGGACAGGAACTGCAAGGCCTGTCCAACGCCGCGATGAAACCGGTGCGGCGGCGCATGCCGATGATGTTCCAGGATCCGGTCGGATCGCTGTCGCCGCGGCTCAGCGTGCGCTCGCTGCTGTCGGAGCCTTTCGTCATCCACGGTTTGTCGGATCGCGATCTCAACGCTGAAGTCACACGGCTTCTTGCGCTGGTCGGGCTGCCGCGCGATTTCGCCGACCGCTACCCGCACCAGCTATCTGGCGGCCAGGCGCGCCGCGTCGGCGTAGCGCGGGCGATTGCGCTGGACCCGGTGCTGGTCGTCGCCGACGAGCCGACCGCCGGCCTCGACGTCTCCGTGCAGGGAGAGGCGCTGAACCTGCTCAACGACCTGCGCGACCGCATGGGCCTGTCGATGCTGATCATCACCCACAATCTGCATGTCGTGCGCCAGATCGCCGACCGCATGGCGGTGATGTATCTCGGGCGCTTCGTCGAGCAGGGCGAAACCGAAGCGATCTTCCGCGCCCCGCATCATCCCTATACGGCGGCCCTTCTCTCCGCCAATCCCGAGCCTGATCCCGACAGGGTGCATCAGCGCATCACGCTGCCGGCTGACGTTCCGTCCTTGCTGGCGCGCCCCTCAGGCTGCGAGTTTCACACACGCTGCCCGCAGGCCGAGGGCCGTTGCGCGCTGGATGTCCCCGTCCCGGCCTCGGTCGGCGACAGCCGTCTGACCTGCCATTTCCCGCTGAACACATAAGGATCGCCACCGGCGCAAGTGTCGGCCGAGGCGTTGAGAGGAGCCGCCATGCAAGATATCCGCGTCGTCACCGATTTCCCGCGCAAAATCCGCGAGATCGAGAATTTGTGGATTCCGATGCCGGATGGCGTCAAGCTGGCGGCGCGTGTCTGGCTGCCGGAAGACGCGGAGAGCGATCCCGTGCCGGCGATCCTCGAATATTTGCCCTATCGCAAGCGTGACGGAACGGTGGAGCGCGATGCGCTGACGCATCCCTATTTCGCCGGTCACGGCTATGCCGGCGTGCGGGTCGACATGCGCGGCTCGGGCGACAGCGAAGGGCTGTGCAAGGGTGAGTATCTGAAGCAGGAGCAGGATGACTGCCTGGTGGTCATCGAATGGCTGGCGAGGCAATCCTGGTGCTCGGGAAGCGTCGGCATGATCGGCATCAGCTGGGGCGGCTTCAACGGGCTGCAGGTCGCGGCCCGCCGGCCGCCGGCGCTGAAAGCCGTCGTTTCGCTGTGTTCGACCGACGACCGCTATAACGACGACGTGCATTATCTCGGCGGCGCGATGATGTGCGACAATCTGATGTGGGGAACCACCGCCTGGGCCATCGCCATGACCCCGCCCGACCCGCTCATTGTCGGTGACCGCTGGCGCGGTCTTTGGAAACAACGGCTGAATGGCAATGGCATCTGGATGCAGGACTGGTTCGAACACCAGCGCCGCGACGATTTCTACAAGCACGGTTCGATCTGCGAGGATTATTCCGATGTCGAAATCCCGGTCTACGCCGTCGGCGGCTGGGCCGACGGTTACCCCAATCCGATCTTCCGGATGCTGGAAAAGCTAAGCGGTCCCCGCAAAGGGTTGATTGGACCCTGGGGCCATAAATATCCGCACTTCGCCATGCCAGGACCGCGCATCGGCTTCCTGCAGGAGTGCCTGCGCTGGTGGGACCAATATCTCAAGGGCATAAACACCGGCATTGCCGACGAGCCGATGCTGCGCGCCTGGATTCAGGATCCCGCACGGCCGGCAGCGATCTATGACGAGCGACCCGGCCGCTGGGTCGCGGAGCCGGCATGGCCGGGGCCGGGGATCGGCGAAAAGGTGCTGAACCTTGCGCCGCATGTGCTGAGCGAGGCCAGGGGCGAAGACACGATCCTGGAGATTTCATCGCCGCAGACGGCCGGCCTGTCTTCCGGCGCCTGGTGCGGTTATGGCGTCATGCCGACCTTGCCGGTCGACCAACGCACGGAAGAAGGCAATGCCCTGATCTTCGAGACGGCGCCGTTGACCGAAGCGGTCGAGATCCTCGGTTTTCCCGAATTCGAGGTCAAGCTCTCCTCCGACAAGCCGGTTGCGCTTCTGTCCGCCACGCTGTCGCAAGTGTTCCCTGAAGGTGCTGCCTCGCGCGTCAGCTACGGCATCCTCAATCTGAGCCATCGCAACGATGATCTGGACATCGCACCCATGGTGCCGGGCCGGGCGGAGACCGTCCGCATCAAGCTGCGCTGCTGCGGGCAGCGTTTCGAGGTTGGCGAGCGTATCCGGCTGGCACTGGCGACATCGCATTGGCCGATCGTCTTTCCGACCGCCGAGCAGGCGACGCTGTCGATCCATTGCGGCGATAGCCGGCTGATCCTGCCGGTGCGCGCGCCGCAGAAGCTGGACGACACGCTGGGGGCCTTCCTGGCTCCGGAAAGCGCCGCGCCGATGGAGCAGGAGGTTCTGACCAAAGGGGACGGCTTTCAGCGCTCGGTTTCGACAGACCAGGTCACTGGCGAGACCGTCTACCAAGTCGTCAATGATGGCGGCACGGTGCGGCATCCGCATACGGGAATCGTCCTTTCAGCGAAGCATGTCGACCGGTTCTCCATTCACCCCGACGACCCGACCTCGGCGGTCGGCACCTGCACCTGGGAAAAATCCTATGGCCGCGGCGACTGGCAGGCGCGCCTTTCAGTGACGGCGACGGTGCGCGCGCTGCGCGACGTCTGGCGGATCGAGACCCACATCACTGCCCATGACGGAGACGAGCGGATCGTCGACCGCAGCGAGGTCAAGGAGTATCGGCGCGATCTCAACTGAGCGGCGGCGATTGGACTGGGCAATCAGGCCATCGATTTCGGCAAGGCGAAGGCCAGCGCATCGACGGCCAGCCGCACCTTCAGCGGCAGATGCGGTGTCTGCAGCCAAAGCGCGTGGCAGTCGTAGAGATATCGCGGCTGGTCCGGCAACAGCGCCATCAGCGCGCCGGCCTGAATGCGGTCGCGTACCAGCCACCAGGGCAGCCAGGCCAGCCCCATGCCGTCGGCGGCCGCGTCAGCGATGGCATCGAGATCGTCGAGCCGCAGCCGTCCGGTTGGCGTGATCTCGAGCGTGGGT
>NZ_RZQA01000711.1:0-3434 GCF_004022915.1 Mesorhizobium sp. M7A.F.Ca.US.006.04.2.1 | reverse complement strand
ACGCCGGCACGCTGATCGGGCTTGTCGTGATCCTGGCCGTGTTCGGCGCGCTGGTGCCCGGCTTTTTCGCCGAGCGCAACCTGATCAACATCCTGCAGCAGTCGAGCATCAATGCCTGTCTGGCGCTGGGCATGACGCTGGTCATCATCTCCGGCGGCATCGACCTGTCGGTCGGGCCGACGGCAGCACTCTCGGCCGTCATCTCGGCCTCTATGATGGTCGCCGGCGTGCCGTTTCCGCTGGCCATCGCCGCCGGCTTCGCCATTGGTCTTGCCTGCGGCCTCGTCAACGGCGTGCTCGTCGCCCATGTTGGGCTGCAGCCCTTCATCGTCACGTTGGGAACGCTCAGCACCTATCGGGCACTGGCGCTGATCTACACCGGCGGCAATCCGGTCCTCGGCCTGCCCCCAGGCTTTCGCGCCGTCTTCAACGGTTCGCTGTTCGGACTGCCTCTGGCGGTCGTCATCGTCGCCTGCGTGGCTGTCGTCGCCTGGGTCGTTTTGAAGAAGACGCCCTTCGGCGAATATCTGCTCGCCGTCGGCGGCAACGAGGAGGCGGCCTACATCGCCGGCGTGCCGATTGCCCGCACCAAGATCGCCGCCTACATGATCTCAGGCCTGCTGGCGGCGCTTGCCGCGCAGATCCTGATCGGCCGGTTGGGCGCCGCCGAACCCATCCTCGGCAATCTCTGGGAGCTCGACGCCATCGCGGCTGCCGCCATCGGCGGCGCCTCGCTGATGGGCGGCAAGGGCAGCGTCGTCGGCACCATCCTGGGCGCCGTCATCCTCGGCGCCATGCGCAACGGTTTGACGCTGATGAACGTCCAGTCCTTCTATCAGCTTCTGGCAACTGGTCTTATAATCCTCGCCGCGATGCTTATCGATCGCGTGACGAGGGGGCGTGGATGACCTTGAGCGGGCTGGACCTGAAAGCGGTAGGACCGCGCATCCGCATGATGATGCCGCATCTCACTCCGCTGGAGGCGAAGGTGGTGGAAACCGTCTTCGGCCGGCGCGGCTTCGACGAGAGCATTCCGCTGAAGCAGATCGCCGAGGAATCCGGCGTGTCCGAGGCGATGGTGGTCAAGATCGCCAAGAAGCTCGGCTTTTCCGGCTATCGCGACTTCCGCACCGCCGTCTATGAGTACAGTCGCCTGCCGACCGCCGAGATGCACCAGGAACTGTCATCCGACGACAGTTCGGCCGAGATCGTGCAAAAAGTGTTCCGCACCTCCATCCAGGCGCTGGAGGAGACGCTGGCGATCCTCGACATCGAGGATTTCGACCGCGCCGCCGAGCTGCTCTTCCGTGCCAAGAACCGGGATTTCTATGGCGTCGGCGGCTCGGCGCAGATCGCGCGCGACGTTTCGCACAAATTCCTGCGCATCGGCATCCGCGCATCCGTCTACGACGATTCGCACATGATGCTGATGTCGGCCTCGCTGCTCGGCGGCGACGACATCGCCGTCGGCTTCTCGCATTCGGGCAACACGTCGGCCGTTATCGACGCCATTCAGTTGGCCCGCAAGAACGGTGCCCGCACGCTGGCCATCACCAATTACGACAACTCGCCCCTGGCCGCCGTCGCCGATATCGTTCTGTGCTCGACCGCGCAGGGTTCGCCGCTGATGGGCGAGAACGCAGCGGCCCGCATTGCCCAGCTCAACATTCTCGACGCGTTGTTCGTCGCGGTGGCGCAGCGCGACTATCAGGCGGCGGAGCGAAATCTCGGCCGCACTATGTCGGCGGTGACATCGAAACGAAAAGACCGGGGCTCATGACGACAACGCCGCTGGTGACCGTGTTCGGCAGCCTGCATTACGACATTATGGTCGACGCGCCCGACCGCCCGCGCAAGGGCGAGACGGTGACCGGCCATGCCTGGCACCCCAAATGCGGTGGCAAGGGCGGCAACCAGGCCGTCTCGGCGGCGCGAGCCGGTGTGTATGCGGCGATGATCGGCGCCGTCGGCGACGATGATTTCGGGCGGGCGTTGCTGGCCAATCTCGATCGCGCCAAGGTCGACCGCCGCTTCGTGCGGGTGGCCGCTGGCGCCGGCTCCGGCATGAGCGTGGCGATCTTCGACCAAGGCGGCGACTATGGCGCGGTGATCGTCTCGGGCAGCAATCTGGCACTGGGCCATGCCGACAGTGCCTCTGCTTCCGATGTGGTGGGACAGACGGCGGTGCTCCTGCTGCAGAACGAAGTGCCGGAAGCCGCCAACATTGCCGCCGCACGCGCAGTCAAGGCACGGGGCGGCCGCGTCGTGCTCAACGCGGCCCCCGCGCGCAAACTCTCCGAGGAGTTGATCGCCCTGGTCGACATATTGGTGGTCAACGCCATCGAGGCGGAATTCCTGGCTGGCACGGCAGTGGTCGAGACACTCGACGGGGCCGCGCAAGCCGCACGGCTATTGGCCGATCTCTATCCCGTGGCGATCGTCACGGCGGGCGGCGAAGGCGTCGCCTGTTGCGACCGGAGCGGCGAGGCCTTTGCGCTGTCCGCCATCCCGGTCAAGGTCGCCAGCACGCATGGCGCCGGCGATGAATTCGTTGGCGCGCTGGCCGCGGGACTTGCCCGTGGGCAGACCATGCGGGCGGCCATCACCGCCGCCAACGCGGCTTCGGCCTTGCTGGTCTCGACGCCAGAGGCCGAGCGCGACGGCATCTGACCGGCTGGTTTCCGTCTTGCCAGACCGCAGCAGCGGCCGCCTATCCTTGCGGCCTCGCGCGAATTCCGCTAAGGCGCGCCTTTGTCGCCGGGGAACACGGACTTGGACGATCAACGCGCCGACGTCGCCATCATCATGGGCAGCCAGTCCGACTGGGCGACGATGCGCCATGCCGCCGAAACGCTGGAAGCACTTGGCATCCCGCACAAGCGGCTCATCATCTCCGCGCATCGTACACCGGACCGGCTCTATGATTTCGCCAAGGGCGCCAAGGCGGCCGGTTACCAGGTGATCATCGCCGGCGCCGGCGGTGCAGCACACCTGCCCGGCATGACGGCGGCGATGACGCCATTGCCGGTGTTCGGCGTGCCGGTGGAATCGAAAGCGCTTTCCGGGCAGGATTCGCTGCTGTCCATCGTCCAGATGCCAGCCGGCATTCCCGTTGGAACGCTGGCCATAGGCAAGGCTGGGGCCGCCAACGCAGCCCTTTTGGCCGCCGCCGTGCTGGCCCTGAACGATGACAGCCTTGCCGTCCGTCTGGATGCCTGGCGCGCCGCGCAGACTGCCAAGGTCGCGGCTGAACCGACGGATACGCCGTGAGCCTGCCCGCCGGATCGACCATCGGTATCATTGGCGGCGGCCAGCTCGGCCGCATGCTGGCTGTTGCTGCCGCCCGTCTCGGCTACCGCACCGTGGTGCTGGAGCCGCAAGCGGATTGCCCGGCCGCAGAGGTCGCCAACCGGCAGATAACAGCCGCCTATGAC
>NZ_RZQA01000710.1:0-3435 GCF_004022915.1 Mesorhizobium sp. M7A.F.Ca.US.006.04.2.1 | reverse complement strand
GCCGCTGACGGAGAAACAAATAAAAACCCCGCCAGTGCGGCGGGTCACCGGCGCAAATCAGCACCATAGACGAAAATGTACCATAGCTGAGGTCACCGAGTCAAGAAAAAATTCCTATGACCAAAGGCACCGTCGTTGACAGCGGCGGCGGCATGCGTCCACTATTTCCCGGCACGGGAGGATCGTGAAAGCAATGGCGGAAGTGTCCCTGGTCCTGATCGACCGGCTGCTGGCGATATCGCGGGCGCTTGCCGGCCATATCGATCCCGGCACGGCGTTCCGCGCGACAGCCATCGAGATCGGTTCGCTCATCCCGCACGACCACATGGATCTGGCGGTGCTGTCGCATGATGGGCGCCGGCACGCCTGTTACGAAGCCGGCTTCCACACCAGCTGGAGCGAGCTTGCCCAGCATCCGCTGCCGACCGAAGTCAGCCCGATCCGCTCGGTGCTGTGGGGCGAAGTCCCCTATCTGCTCGCCGACGACGCGCTGAGCGACGAGCGGTTCCATTTCGCCACCGCTATCGATGGTCCGATCTTCGCCGCCAGGCTGCGCAGCCGCATCGTCGTGCCGCTCAGGGCGCGCGGCGGCATCATCGGCGCGCTCAACATCAGCCGGCACGAGGTCGACTGCTACACGCTTGCCGATGTCGCGGTCGCGCAACAATGCGCCGACCTGATCGCGCCCTACATCTTCGCGCTGATCCAGACCGAGGAGGCGCGCCGCGCTATGCTGGCCGAGAGCGAGGCGCGAAATCGCGTCGAGCTGCTGCGCGTCGGCGCCTCGCAATTGACCGAAGGCATGGAGCGCGAACGCCGGCGCATGGCCATGGACCTGCACGACCAGACGCTTGCCGATCTCGCCCGGATCGCGCGCCAGCTCTCGGCACTTCGCGGCCAGGGCGTGGCGCGGGCAGCACAGCTTGCCGATCTCGAGAAGGAGGTCGCCGGCTGCCTGACGGAACTGCGCCACATCGTCGACGACATGCGGCCGAGCGTGCTTGAACTGTTCGGCCTGCGCGATGCGGTCGAGGCGCATCTCAACCGCAGCGTCGCCAGGGCCAAGCCGCCGATCGCCGTGCGCATCGCCGACACCAGCGACGGCGGCGCCGACAGCCTGTCGGAGCCAGTGCGGACCGCGCTCTACCGGATCGTGCAGGAAGCGATCAACAATGCCGTTCGCCATGCCGCGCCGCACCGCATCGACGTGCTGCTGGCGTCGACCGCGAGCGTGCTGCGGGTGATCGTCACGGATGACGGCCAGGGCTGCGGCGCCGTTGACCCGGCCGCGTATGGCGGCATCGGCCATATGCACACGCGGGCAGCCCTTATCGGGGCGCGGCTGCGCATCGGCCAGGCCGGCCGCAAGAACGGCGGCACCCGTGTCGTCGTCGAGATCGACCGCCAGCCATCACGGGAACTGGCGGCGGCTGCAACAATGCCTGGCGAACTCGCCGTATCGGAGGCCATGTGATGCTTGTGATGATCGCCGAGAATGACGGGCTGCACCGTAGCTTCGCGCGGCGAACGGTGGAGCAATTGTGGCCCGGTGACGTCGAGGTGATCGAAGCGAGTGACGGCGAGGACGCCATCAACCTGGCGACTGAGCGCGAGCCACTGCATGTCGTGCTCGATTTGCAGATGCCGAAGGCGACGGGAATCGAAGTTGCCAGGGCGATCTGGAACCGCCGCGCCGGCACGCACATCCTGTTCTGGTCGAATTTTGCCGACGAAGCCTATGTGCGCGGCGTGGCGCGCATCGTCCCTCCCGGCTCTGTCTACGGCTATGTGCTGAAATCGGCGACGGAGGAAGGCATGCGGTCCGCCCTGCGCGGGGTTTTCCGCGAAGGCCACTGCATCATCGACCGCGAGATCCGCGGCATCCAGCATCGCGTTCAGGACAAGTTCGAGGGCATCACCGACGGCGAATATGAAAGCCTGATCGATATCGCGCTCGGCCTGACCGACCGGGCGATCGCGGCACGGCGCGGCCTGTCGATCCGTGGTGCGCAGAGCCGCATCAAGCACTGCTACGACAAGCTCGGCATCGTGCCGGCGGAGGACGGCACCGGCGATGCTTCCGTGTTCAACTCGCGGACGCGGGCGATCTATCTCGCCATGGCGCGTGGCCTGATCAACATCGACGCACTGCGCCGCGAACAGGACCGGCTCGACGCCTGGCTGGCGGAGCACTGAAACAGCGGCGGCCACAAGCCGGAACATCAGAAGGTCCGGCGCATTGCTAGTGAACGCCAACTCAACGCCTGCGGATCCGAAGTGCGACCCTCATTTGCAGATTCATGGCACTTGGTGCGCGAAAGCGTCGTCGGTTTCATCGACGACAATGCGCTCAGCCATGGTGCGGCGATGGCCTTTTATGCCGCCACCTCGCTGGCGCCGATCTTGCTGATCGTGGTTGCGATTGCTGGTCTCGTCTTCGGCCACGATGCCGCACAATTGGCCTTGTCCGCGCAGATATCAGGGCTGATGGGACCGGAAAGCGCCGATCTCCTCAAGACTGCGCTGGAAAGTGCATCCGGCAGGCTGTACGGCACCTGGGCCGCGATCATAGGGCTGGTCACCTTGCTGGTGGCCGCGTCTGGCGTCTTCGGCGAAATGCAGCAGTCGTTGAACACAATCTGGAAGATCGAACCGCAAGGCAATTCCCTGTCGCGTCTGGTGAGGGCGCGGGCCGCCAGTCTGGGGTTGGTGGCCGCACTCGGGTTCCTGTTGCTGGTCTCTCTCATCGCAAGCGCTGCGATTTCGGCACTGGGCGCTTTCATCAACGCCCACCTGCCGTTTGGAACGATCATACTCAGCGGGATTAACGGCGTCGTTTCGTTTGCGCTTATCGCCGTGATGTTTGCCGCCATTTACAAGGTTTTGCCCGATCGAACCCTGGAATGGCGCGATGTGGCAATCGGCGCTGTCGGGACCGCGGCCCTGTTCACATTGGGAAAATCGCTTATCGGCTGGTATATCGGCACCAGCGCGATTGCGTCGTCGTATGGCGCCGCCGGCGGACTGCTCGTGATATTGCTCTGGGTTTACTACTCGTCGGAGATTTTCCTCCTCGGCGCCGAGTTCACGCGCGCCTATTCCGTTCGCCACGGCAGCCGGTCCGATCTGAAGAGGTTGGTTCACGGCCCTTTGCCCGCGCAGCACGACTCATTTCGCACAGGGCAAAAATCCAACTCTGCCGGCGTTGTCGTGCTCGTGGCGGTGGCGTGCGCGAGCGCAACCTTGACCGCGCTTTTGCGGAGTGTTCGCCGGCCCTGATCTGACGTCGCCGGTATTCTACGCTCGATAGGCACGGGCGACTGTGCAAATGCACAGTCGCCCGTGCGCTTTGACCCGTATCGGCTCGTCGGGACCGCGCCTACGCTCTGCCCCAACAAGAAGACTGTATCGGGAAGCGCTCATGCCGTTCGTCAC
>NZ_RZQA01000070.1:0-12793 GCF_004022915.1 Mesorhizobium sp. M7A.F.Ca.US.006.04.2.1 | reverse complement strand
CATCTGAAGCGTGCCAAGAAGGTGGCGGATCTTTTCGCCGGTTGCGGTAGCTTTGCTCTGCGCCTGGCCGCGAAGTCGGAAGTCCATGCGGTGGAAGGCGATGCGGCAGCGCTTTCAGCGCTCGACCGTGGATCGCGCTTCGCCACCGGCTTGAAGCGGGTGACGGGCGAACGCCGCGACCTGTTCCGCCGGCCGCTGACGTTCAAGGAGTTGAATGCGTTCGACGGTGTGGTGTTCGACCCGCCGCGCGCCGGCGCCGAGGACCAGTCGAAGCAGATCGCCCGCTCGGATGTTCCCTACGTTGCTGCGGTGTCCTGCAATCCGGTGACGCTGGCTCGCGACCTGCGCATCCTCATCGACGGCGGCTACGCCTTGAAGAGCGTGACGCCGATCGACCAGTTCCTGTGGTCGCCGCATGTCGAAGCGGTGGCACTGCTGGAGAAGCCGAAGAAGCGGCGATAGCCTGGAGGCTTCGGCCCTACGAACTTGGCGACAGTCGTTTCGACGTGCCGCCGCGTTGGTTGATCGACACCCAGGTGTTTGGGTTCTGCTGCGACTGGCGTTTCACGAAGTAATAGCCCGTCGCGTTCCAGGGCCTGATCTCATTGACCAGATTGTCCAGGACAAGATCGCCCTTGTCGGTTTTCACCGTCAGAATGGTGTGGCCTTCATTGTCCAGGTCGCGCACCACGGTCATCAGCAACGCTTGCCGGGGGAATCCCGCTGCCAGAAGAAGCTTGCGCTTGTAGAGCGCGTAGATCTTGCAGTCGCCCTTGCCGTCCACCGGATAGTCCCAGTGATCCGCCATCGTACCCCAGTGATCGAAATTGCTGACGGGTTTGATGGCGCTGTTCGCCTTGTGATTTATCCGCTTGAGGATGCGTAGGTTCTGCGCGGTCAGCTTGACATTCGCCGCCGGCAGAGCGGGCACCTTGCACTCCTTTGGCCGGCGATGGCAGAAATCGACCCAACCGTAGGGGACGCTGGTGCTTCCACCAACTGCGGCAGATTGCGTCGATCGCGACTTGAACAATGTCGACTGTGCCGCCGCCGGACTGGCTTGCAACCATGTCGCGCCAATCAACGAAACGAAGCCAAGCAGGAAAGAGGAGGTCAGGACGCCGGGGGAACGCCGCATTGCCAACACCACCGCAACCAGAAGGCCGGCACTGCGTTCGTGCGGAAACGGCAGCCCAGGCAGTTAAACACCTAACAATTTCCTAATGCCGATTGTGTTTACTTCAAGGTGCAGCCGGGGAATTCAAACTGGAAAACGCAAGCATCAGCGGGCGCATTCGGTCTGACTCGACCATCAGGGCGCCAGCGACGGACCTTTGTCATGCTTCCTGCAAGCTGTCATATCCCGCCGTCTTTGCAGCCTTGAGGAAATTACGATCAAAGGTTGCAAAGCCAGCGCCATGAGCTGATTTCCCCAGATGCAGAGCATCTGCGAAATCCATTCCCTTCTTCGCGAGGTCGAGTGCGGACGACACCACCGCGCTGTCGCGACCTCTACTGTTGGGAGCCCGCCAAATGTCCGCAGCGCGATGTCAGGCGCCGCATAACCGTAAGCGCCGGCGCAGCTCTCATATGGCGCTCTCGGGTGCGCTCGTCGCCTGGATTTTGCGAAAGATCGCTCGAACCGGGCTATTGCCGTCCTACGCACTTGGCATCGCGGCCATGACGTTTGTCGCAGCTGCGCTGTATGTCTCCGGCCATGACGGGACCGTCGACTACCTGAGTGCTTGGTTCAAATATGCGATCGGTGGCGTCATCGCCTTCCTGATTCTCTACACGACTTCGCGCCGGTCTATCGGCAAGGCATAACGGCCCGGCCAGTTGGGCCGTTCGCTCAGACCCGCGTGCCGCCCACCGTCATCTGGTTCATGCGCAGATGCGGCTGGCCGACGCCGACCGGCACGCCCTGTCCGGCCTTGCCGCACATGCCGATGCCGGTGTCGAGCTTCATGTCGTTGCCGATCATCGAGACGCGATGCATGGCGTCCGGACCGTTGCCTATCAGCATCGCGCCCTTGATCGGCTGCGTCACCTTGCCGTTCTCGATCATGTAGGCCTCGGTGCAGCCGAACACGAATTTGCCCGAGGTGATGTCGACCTGGCCGCCACCGAAGGAGACGGCATAGATGCCGTTCTTGACCGAGGCGATGATTTCGTCCGGCTCCATGTCGCCCGCCGTCATATAGGTGTTGGTCATGCGCGGCATCGGCTGGTGTGCGTAGCCTTCGCGGCGGCCGTTGCCGGTTGCCTTCATGCCCATCAGCCGGGCGTTCTGGCGATCCTGCATGTAGCCGACCAGCTTGCCGTCCTCGATCAGCACATTGCGGGCTGAAGGCGTGCCTTCGTCGTCGACTGTCAGCGAGCCGCGCCGCTCGGGCATCGTGCCGTCGTCGACGACGGTCACCCCCTTGGCGGCGACCTGCTGGCCGAGCAGTCCGGCGAAGGCCGAGGTCTTCTTGCGGTTGAAATCGCCTTCCAGCCCATGGCCGACGGCCTCGTGCAGCATGACGCCCGGCCAGCCGCTGGACAAGACGATGTCGAAAGTGCCGGCCGGCGCCGGTATCGCCTCGAGATTGACCAGGGCTTGCCTGAGCGCCTCCTTGGCGGCGTGCTTCCAACTGTCCTCGACCAGGAATTCGCCAAACGCCTTGCGGCCGCCCATGCCGTAGGAGCCGCTCTCCTGGCGGTCGCCATTGCCGACAACGACGGAGACGTTGACGCGGACCAGCGGGCGGATGTCGCGCACCATTTGGCCGTCGGCGCGCACGATCTCGACATGCTGCCAGGATGCGGCGAGCGATGCCGAAACCTGCCGCACGCGTGGGTCCTCGGCGCGCAGCCAGGCGTCGATTTCCTGCAGGAGCTTTGCCTTGGCCTCGAAGGAGGGCGAGGGGATCGGGTTCTCTTCGCCATAGAGATGGCGGTTGGTGCGGGCGGGTGCGGCGGCAAGCGTGCCGGAATAGCCGCCCTTGACGGTCGAAACGGCATCGGCCGCGCGCAGCAGCGAAGCTTCGGAGAGATCGCTGGAATGGGCATAGCCGCTGGCTTCGCCGGCAACCGCGCGCAGGCCAAACCCTTGGTCGGTGTTGAAGTTGGCGGTCTTCAGCCGGCCATTGTCGAACATCAGCGCTTCGCTCTCGCTGTATTCGAGGAACAGCTCGCCGTCATCGGCGCCGTTGATGGTTTCGGCGACGATCTGCTTGATGCGATCGTCTGAAATGTCGAATTGGCCGATCAGGCTGTTCATGGCGCGTCCGTTCACAGGAGGAATGGGTCTTTGCCACGATGTAGGCGCGAAGGTGCGCCGAGACAATCGCTCAGCCGCATTGTGAAGACAAAAGCGGTTTGCCAGCAGACCGTCGACGTCACTTCTGGTTGATGAAGCCGGTGATGTCGCCGGGCTTTCAGGGGAGGGCGGCGAAGCCGTCGGCAAAACCCTTGAGGTCGACCGGGATGCCGATGCCTTCTTCCGGGGTCTGGAAGACAATGAAGGTGGCCGACGTGCCGGTCTTCAGCGTGTCGAGAAGCGGCTTTTCGAGGATAACCTCGGCATAGCAGCCGTCCTGGAAACAGCGCACGAAATAGGCGCGACCGATGTCCTTGCCGTCGACATTGAGGCCAAGCCCGTTGGGCAAAAGCACGCCGAGCGGCGCCAGAACGCGCAGGATCTCCGCCTTGTTGTCGGCGGTGCGCAGCACGACGACCGACAGTCCCATCTCCGGACGGTCCTCGGCGACGACGTTCTGCATCATCACGCATTGTTCCGAGGTGGCACCGGCCGGCGTGTCGCAGATGATCGACCATGCGCCATGCGTCGAGCGAACGGTACCGCTCGGTTGCGCGGCGTTCGCCGTGCCGGACACGATCGCGGACAAGCCGATGCCAGACAGGGCGGCGAAAAAGATGACCTTCGCCCAGTTTCTCGAAAACCGAGAGTTTCTCGAAAGCCAGTAATTCATGACGGCTCCATTGCGAATCACGGCACTTTAAGCCGCGCCAAAGCCAAGTAAAGGACGAGACCGCACCAGGTCTGCCCCGAAAAAGCCAATACGGCGCTTTTCCCTGCCAATTTCGCCCGAATTGCGACGTTCGGCACGTGCGGCCCGCGGGAATGCCGCTGTGGGTTCAATGTAGGCGATTCGGGGCTGCCGCGGCTGCCTCCAAAGGCACATCCGGGCTTGCGCGCAAAAATGCCGCACGGTTTCGTCCGCTCCTTTCTTGCGGAGGGAAAAAGAGTATGGTTTGAACCAGCTTGAAACTGTCGGGATTCCCGTCCCGGCATTGTTCGTTATTCTCGTGGGTACCACAGCGAGGAACTGGGAGACGATGAGGGCGATGAGAAATTTCCTGGCAAACGCCAAGGTTCCAGCAAGTGCCAAGTTTCTAAGTGCTTGTGCCGCTATCACGTTTTTCGCCGGCGCATCCGCCCATGCCGACCAGCCCAAGAACTGGGAGACAACCTTCCAGGCGCCGGCGACCGACATGATGCGGCAGATCGAGTGGTTCGGGAACTACACGATGTGGTTCATCGTCCCGATCACCATCCTGGTGCTGATTCTTCTCGCCTATTGCATCATCAGATTCCGCGCGAGCGCCAACCCGGTTCCGTCCAAGACCAGCCACAACACGTGGATCGAGTTGATCTGGACGATCGGACCTGTCGTCATCCTGCTCCTCATCGCTATCCCCTCGTTCCAGTTGCTGACCGCGCAATACACGCCGCCGGAAGAAGCAAAGCTGACCGTCAAGGCGACCGGCAACCAGTGGAACTGGGACTACGAGTACCAGACCGACAACACGCTCTCTTTCAACTCCGCGATCCTCCAGGACGCCGAACGCGCCGCTGCCGGCAAGGAGGACCGCAAGGTCTACCCGCGCCTGCTGGCCGTCGACAACGAGCTGGTCGTGCCGGTCAACACCATGACCCGCGTGCTCGTCACCGCGACCGACGTGATCCACTCCTTCGCCATGCCGTCGTTCGGCATCAAGATCGACGCCGTTCCGGGTCGCACCAACGAGACCTGGTTCAAGGCGGAGAAGGAAGGTATTTTTTACGGCCAGTGCTCGCAGCTCTGCGGCAAGGACCATGCCTTCATGCCGATCGCCATCCGCGTCGTCTCCGATGCGCAGTTCAAGACCTGGCTGGCGGCAGCCAAGACCGATCTGCCCGGCGCCAACAAGACGCTGATGGCCGAGGTCGACGGCCAGAACAAGGTAGCGGCCGCCGGCAACTGATGCCGCGGGTTAGCAAGATTTAGGGAACGGAGCGGAACATGGCAGACGCTGCAGCTCACGACGGGCACGACCACAAGCCTTATCACGGCTGGGTGCGCTGGGTTTATTCGACCAACCACAAGGACATCGGCACGCTCTACCTGATCTTCGCGATCATGGCCGGCATCATCGGCGGCGCCTTGTCGGTCGCCATCCGCATGGAGCTGCAGGAGCCTGGCATCCAGATCTTCAGCGGTCTGGCGCAGATGGTCTACGGCATGAACGGTGACGCCGCGATCGACGGCGGCAAGAGCATGTACAATGCCTTCGCCACCGCGCACGCCCTGATCATGATCTTCTTCATGGTCATGCCGGCGCTGATCGGCGGTTTCGCCAACTGGATGGTCCCGATCATGATCGGCGCGCCCGACATGGCGTTCCCGCGCATGAACAACATCTCCTTCTGGCTGCTGCCGCCGGCCTTCATCCTGCTGCTCACCTCGATGTTCATGCCGAGCGCACCGGGTGCCTATGGCGTCGGTGGCGGCTGGACGCTTTATCCGCCATTGTCGACTTCGGGCCAGCCCGGGCCGGCCATGGATCTGGCGATCCTGTCGATCCACATTGCCGGTGCCTCGTCGATCCTCGGCGCCATCAACTTCATCACCACCATCTTCAACATGCGCGCGCCTGGCATGACGCTGCACAAGATGCCGCTGTTTGCCTGGTCGGTGCTGATCACCGCCTTCCTGCTCCTGCTGTCATTGCCGGTTCTGGCCGGCGGCATCACCATGCTGCTCACCGACCGCAATTTCGGCACCACCTTCTTTGCGCCCGATGGCGGCGGCGACCCGATCCTGTTCCAGCACCTGTTCTGGTTCTTCGGTCACCCTGAAGTGTACATCCTGATCCTGCCGGGCTTCGGCATCATCAGCCACGTCATCTCGACCTTCTCGAGGAAGCCGGTGTTCGGTTACCTCGGCATGGCCTACGCCATGGTGGCGATCGGCGCCGTCGGCTTCATCGTCTGGGCGCACCACATGTACACGACCGGCCTGTCGCTCGACACGCAGCGCTACTTCGTCTTCGCCACCATGGTCATCGCGGTGCCGACAGGCGTGAAGATCTTCTCCTGGATCGCGACGATGTGGGGCGGGTCGATCTCGTTCAAGACGCCGATGCTGTGGGCGCTGGGCTTCATCTTCCTGTTCACCATCGGCGGCGTCACCGGCGTCCAGCTGGCCAATGCCGGCCTCGACCGCTCGCTGCATGACACCTATTTCGTCATCGCCCACTTCCACTACGTGCTGTCGCTGGGCGCGGTGTTCGCCATCTTCGCCGGCTGGTACTACTGGTTCCCGAAGATGACCGGCTACATGTATTCGCCCGTCATCGCCAACACCCACTTCTGGGTCACCTTCGTCGGCGTGAACCTGATCTTCTTCCCGCAGCACTTCCTCGGTCTCGCCGGCATGCCGCGCCGCACCATCGACTACCCCGATGCGTTTGCCGGCTGGAACTATGTGTCGTCCATCGGCTCCTACATCTCGGCCGTCGGCGTCCTGATCTTCCTCTATGGCGTGTTCGAGGCCTTCCAGAAGAAGCGGATCGCCGGCGCCAACCCATGGGGCGAGGGCGCAACGACGCTCGAATGGCAGCTGCCTTCGCCGCCGCCCTTCCACCAGTGGGAACAGCTGCCGAAGATCAAGTAAGGCGGCTGCCCGCTCGAATACGAAACCGCCGGTCCGCCGGCGGTTTTGGCCAACGGATGATGGACTTAAGTACGCATGGCCCTTGTCGACGACCCATTGATTGACGAAGCGGGCTTTCGCATGTCGGAAGCGACGGCGGGCGATTTCTTCGCGCTGCTGAAGCCGCGCGTCATGTCGCTGGTGGTGTTCACCGCCTTTGTCGGCCTGGTCGCCGCCCCCGTGACCATCAACCCTCTGCTGGCGGTGATCGCCATCCTGGCTATTGCGATAGGTGCTGGCGCCTCCGGCGCGCTCAACATGTGGTACGATGCCGACATCGATGCCGTGATGACCAGGACCGCCAGCCGCCCGGTCCCGGCCGGTCGCATCCAGCCGCACGAAGCGCTGACCTTCGGGCTGGTGCTGTCGGTGCTGTCGGTGATGACGCTCGGCGTGCTGGTCAACTGGCTGGCGGCGACGCTGCTGGCCTTCACCATCTTCTTCTACGCCGTCGTCTACACGATGTGGCTGAAGCGCTGGACGCCGCAGAACATCGTCATCGGCGGGGCCGCCGGTGCCATTCCGCCCGTGATCGGCTGGGCCGCGGTGACCGGGACGGTCAGCCTCGAAAGCGTTGTCTTGTTCCTGATCATCTTCCTGTGGACGCCGCCGCATTTCTGGGCGCTGGCGCTGTTCAAGTCCGAGGACTATGCCAAGGCCGGCATTCCGATGATGCCCAACGTCGCCGGCCACGCTTCGACCCGCCGCCAGATCTTCGCCTATGCCCTGGTGCTGGCCCCGGTAGGCGTGCTGCCGTGGCTGCTCGGCTACACCACGCCCTTCTATGGCGTGGCCGCCCTGCTGCTCGGGATCGGTTTTGCCTGGTACGCGTGGAAAGTGCTTGGCATGGCCGACGATGACCGCGTCATGCAACCGGCCAAGGCCCTGTTCGCCTATTCGCTGCTTTATCTCTTCGCCATCTTCTCTGCCTATCTGGCCGACAGCGTTGTCGAACGCGCGCTTGCCATGGGTGGAGCATGACCATGATCGAGGAAAAGCTCGAGACCGTCACGTTGACCGAGCGTCAGAAGAAGGCGCAGCGCAGCCGTTCCATCGCCATCGGCGTGGCGCTGGCGCTGCTGGTGGTCATTTTCTACATCGCGACGATCGTGAAGTTCGGCCACAATCTGGGCACGATGTGATGAGCGTCGAGAAGTCCAGGAAAGCGGCGGGCAAGAACAGCAACGTCATCGTCGCGGCTGTCTGCCTCGCCTTCTTCACCGGCATGATCGGCATGGCCTATGCCGCGGTGCCGCTCTACAAGATGTTTTGCCAGGCGACCGGCTATGGCGGCACGACGCAACGTGCCGAGAAGCAGTATGCCGGCCGCGTGCTCGACCGCGAGATCACCGTCCGCTTCGATGCCAACGTCGCCGGCGTGCCATGGGAGTTCCAGCCGGTCCAGCGCTCGATGACGATGAAGATCGGCGAGACCGTGCAGGCGCACTACCAGGCTACCAACAAGTTCGATCGTCCCGTGACCGGCCGCGCCACCTTCAACGTGCAGCCTGAGCTGGCGGGACCTTATTTCAACAAGGTCGAGTGCTTCTGCTTCACCGACACGACGCTGAAGCCCGGCGAGACGCTGGACATGCCGGTCCTGTTCTACGTGGACCCCGACATCGTCAATGTGCCGGAGCTCAAGGACGTGAAGACGATCACGCTGTCCTACACGATGTTCCCGGTCGAGAAGACCAAGCCGGTCGCCTCCTCGGCGCCGACCGATGGCAACAGCAAGACAATTTCGAATACCGAAGCAAATCTCGGGGGTTGATATGGCAGACGCGCACGCAAAACCACAGCATGACTATCATCTCGTCGACCCGAGCCCATGGCCTTTCCTAGGCTCGGTAGGGGCGCTCGTCATGGCCTTTGGCGGTGTCGCCCTGATGGAATATCTGAAGGGCGGGTCGTTCCCGATCTTCGGCTTCAACATCGCCAATCCGTGGCTGTTCTTCATCGGCCTCGTGATCGTCCTCTACACCATGTTCGCCTGGTGGTCGGACACGATCAAGGAAGCGCATGAGGGTCATCATACGCGGGTCGTGTCGCTGCACCTGCGCTATGGCATGATCATGTTCATCGCCTCGGAGGTGATGTTCTTCGTTGCCTGGTTCTGGGCCTATTTCGATGCCAGCCTTTTTGCCGGTGAGGCACAGAACTACGCGCGCGCCACATTTACTGGTGGCGTCTGGCCGCCGAAGGGCATGGAGGTTCTCGATCCCTTCCATTTGCCGCTCTACAACACCGTCATCCTGCTGCTGTCGGGCACCACGGTGACCTGGGCGCACCATTCGCTTCTTCACGGCGACCGCAAGGGGCTGATCAACGGCCTGGTGCTGACCGTCGGCCTCGGCATGCTGTTCACCATGGTGCAGGCCTACGAATACATGCACGCTCCGTTCGCTTTCAAGGATTCCATCTATGGCGCCACCTTCTTCATGGCGACCGGCTTCCACGGTTTCCACGTCATCATCGGCACCATCTTCCTGTTGGTCTGCCTGATCCGGGCGATGAAGGGTGATTTCACCCCCAAGCAGCATTTCGGCTTCGAGGCGGCCGCCTGGTACTGGCACTTCGTCGACGTGGTCTGGCTGTTCCTGTTCGCCTCGATCTACGTCTGGGGATCGGTCGGCGCGGTGATCGAGGGCCACTGATCCAGGCCTGAGGGATTTTCATTTCTGGAGGCGGCCGCGGCAACGTGGCCGCCTTCTTCTTTTTGGCGCAATGATCGCTGATCGATAGCCAATGCGACTGACAATCTTCCGGGCTATTTGCGCATTGATGATCGGGGCACTCCCGGCCTTTGCCGGCGAGAAGGTGGGCCTGGTGCGTGTTCACAAGGCCGAACGCCGGCTGGAACTGATCGGCGACGGCAAGGTCCTGCGAAACTACGGCATCGCGCTCGGCGGCGATCCCGTCGGGCACAAGCACCAGGAGGGCGATCAACGCACGCCCGAGGGGAACTATGTCCTCGACTGGCGCAACCCGAACAGCATCGCGCATAAATCGATCCATATTTCGTACCCCAATGCCGACGATGAGGCCGCCGCCAAGGCGCGCAATGTCGGCGCGGGCGGCATGATCATGATCCACGGCCAGCCGAATGGTTATGGCTGGTGGGGCTGGCTGCTTCAATTGGTCGACTGGACCGACGGCTGCATTGCGGTTACGGACTCCGACATGGACGAAATCTGGGCGCTGGTGGCCGATGGCACACCGATCGAAATCGAGCGGTAAGCAATGAGCGACGACGCTCCTATGAGTGAAGACAGAGCGATCTGGCCGCCGATCGATCCGATCTCGGCCGGCCTGCATGGCCGCTGCCCGCGCTGCGGCGAGGGGCGGTTGTTCTCCGGCTTCCTCACTGTCGGCAAGCGCTGCGTCAATTGCGGCCTCGATTATTCCTACGCCGATGCCGGCGACGGGCCGGCGGTGTTCGTCATCCTGATCATAGGCTTCCTTATCGTCGGCCTGGCGCTCTGGGTTGAAGTCACGCTTAGCCCGCCGCTCTGGTTGCATCTGCTGGTCTGGATTCCGCTGGCTGTCGTGCTGTGCCTGGCGGCGCTGCGGCTGATCAAAGGCGTGCTGCTGACGCTGCAATACCGCAACAAGGCGGCCGAAGGCCGGTTGGATCGCGGCGAATGAGCGAGGCAACCGTTAAAGCCGATGGCCGATCGCGGCCTAGGACGGCATTGCTGCTCGCCCTAGGCCTTGTGCTGTTCCTGATCCTGCTGGCGCTCGGCACCTGGCAGGTGCAGCGCCTTTATTGGAAGGAAGGCCTTCTGCAGACCATCGACCAGCGCACTCATTCAGCGCCGCGGCCGCTGGCCGAGGTCGAGAAAGAATTCGCAGCCACCGGGGACGTCGATTATACGCCCGTCGCCGTCACCGGGACGTTCCTGCATCAAGGCGAACGGCATTTTTACGCGACCTGGGAGGGTGATGCCGGCTTCAATGTCTACACGCCGCTGGCGCTCGACGACGGCCGCTTCGTCCTGATCAATCGCGGCTTCGTGCCTTACGATCTGAAGGACGCCGCCAAGCGCGCCAAGGGACAGGTGACCGGCAGAGTGACGGTCACGGGGCTCGCTCGCAACCCCCTGCCAGCAAAGCCGTCGATGATGCTGCCCGACAACGATGTGGCGAAGAACATCTTCTACTGGAAGGACCGCGACGTCATGGCGGCGAGCGCGGGCCTGCCGGCTGGGTTCACGCTGGTGCCGATCTTCATCGACGCAGACAAGACGCCAAATCCAGGCGGATTGCCGGTTGGCGGCGTCACCATCATCGATCTGCCGAACAGCCATCTGCAATATGCCGTCACCTGGTACGGGCTTGCCGCCGCGCTCGCCGCCGTGCTCATCCTGCGGCTTCGCCGCCCCGCGAAAGAGGAATGAATGCGAGCGACGCCCCCTTTCTACCGATGCCCTTGACAGGGCAGGGGTGCGCACCTCATTTCGGCTTTGATCAACCGGCCCGGATTTAATGCTTCAGACAACCACCAAACCACCTCTGACGATCCGGCTCTGCCAGCCGCGCGGTTTTTGCGCCGGTGTCGACCGTGCCATCCAGATCGTCGTGCTGGCGCTGAAGAAATATGGCGCGCCGGTCTACGTCCGCCATGAAATCGTGCACAACCGCTACGTCGTCGAGGGGCTGCAAAGCCTTGGCGCCGTCTTCATCGAGGAACTCTCCGAGATCCCGGCCGAACATCGGCAGTCGCCCGTCGTGTTCTCGGCGCATGGCGTGCCGAAATCGGTGCCGGCGGATGCGAAGGCGCGCAATCTTTTCTATCTCGATGCCACTTGCCCGCTGGTGTCGAAGGTCCACAAGCAGGCGATGCGCCATCAGCGGCTCGGCCGTCATGTGCTGTTGATTGGTCACGCCGGACATCCCGAGGTGATCGGCACCATGGGCCAGCTCCCGGACGGAGCGGTGACCCTGATCGAAACCGAAGCCGATGCCGCAAAGCTCTCGCCCGTCGATCCGCAGGCGCTAGGCTTCGTCACCCAGACCACATTGTCGGTCGAGGACACCGCCGGCATCATCCGCGCCTTGCAGGATCGCTTTCCGGCGCTGCAGGCGCCAGCGGCGGAATCGATCTGCTATGCCACCACCAACCGCCAGGAAGCCGTCAAGGACACCGCGCCGGGCGCCGATCTCTACCTGATCGTCGGCGCGCCGAATTCATCCAATTCGCGACGACTTGTCGAAGTGGCGGAGCGTGCAGGCGCCACCATGTCGCTTCTCGTGCAGCGCGCCGCCGAGATTCCGTGGAATGACATCGGCAACATTTCGACGCTCGGCCTGTCGGCCGGCGCGTCGGCGCCCGAAATCATCGTCGACGAGATCATCGACGCGTTCCGGCAGCGCTTCGATGTCACGATCGATCTGGCCATCACGGCCACGGAAACGGAGGATTTTCCGGTCATGCGGGTACTGCGCGATGTCGAACTGACGCGGGCCGACATGGCCTTCGTCAATGGAGCCGCGTAAGGCACATGGCGGTCTACACTGACGTCGCGGAAGGCGAACTCGGCGCATTCCTGAAGCACTATCCGGTCGGCGATCTCCTGTCCTACAAGGGCATCGCCGAAGGCACCGAGAACTCGAACTTCCTGCTGCACACCTCGAGCGGCTCCTACATCCTGACGCTCTATGAGAAACGCGTCGAGAAGGCGGATCTGCCGTTTTTCCTCGGGCTGATGGGCCATCTCGCCTACAAGGGCGTGTCCTGCCCGCTGCCGGTGACCGCCCATGACGGCAGCGTCATCGGCACGCTCGCCGGCCGGCCGGCGGTCATCATC
>NZ_RZQA01000709.1:0-3438 GCF_004022915.1 Mesorhizobium sp. M7A.F.Ca.US.006.04.2.1 | reverse complement strand
TTGCCTGGTCGCGTCCATCCACGATGAGCGCGGCTACGCCAAGATACGCGCCGCGCTCGCCAACAGTTATGATCTCGGCGCGAACCGGCCGGACATTCAGGTGGTGGATGTCGATCTGCTCGGCGACCGCCATTTGCGGCTGCAGCACAAGGTCAATGACGGCATCCTTCTCGAGGATGCCAGCCGCGACGCCACGCTTCGTCACATCCGCAGGCTTTGGGGTTATGAAGTCAGCCTGGCGGCCATGGATGCCGAGACCGGCGCGACGATCCACGAACGCTCGACGAGCCAGATCGCGGGATGACGGCACCCGGTCTCCCGGCGCACATCAGGCGTCGCCGGCTGGCCTGATCCTCAGCCTTGCGATCCGGTTCTTGTCGCGTTTCATGACGATGAAGCGCTTGCCGTGGAACGTAAAAGCCTGCTTCTCCTCGGGGATCGATTGCGTCTCGTGGATGACGAGGCCGGCAATGGTGGTTGCCTCCTCATCCGGCAGGTTCCAGTCGAGAGCCCGGTTGAGGTCACGGATCGGCACCGTACCGTCGACGACCACGGAGCCGTCGGCCTCCTGCTTGACGCCCTGTATGTCGACATCGTGCTCGTCGGCGATCTCGCCGACGATCTCCTCGATAATGTCCTCCAGCGTCACCAGCCCTTCGACCTCGCCATATTCGTCGACGACGACGGCGAAATGCGCCTTGCGGCGAAGGAAGGCGTTGAGCTGTTCCTGCAAGGTCGTGGTGTCGGGCACGAACCAGGGTTTCGAAGCGATCTTCATCACGTCGATCCTGGAGAAATCGTTGCCGACTTCGTTCAAGGCGCGCAGCAGATCCTTTGCATGCAGCACGCCGACGATGTTGTCGAGCGAACCTTTCCACAGCGGCATGCGGGTGTGCGGGCTTTGCAAAATCTCGCGCACCACCGCTTCCGGCGCATTGTCGGCATTGACCGAGCGCATGTTGGTGCGGTGGACCATGATGTCGGAGACTTCGAGTTCGGCGAGATCGAACAGGCCGCCGACGCGGTCGCGATCCTCGCGCACCACCTGGCCGTCGCGGCGGAAATCGTCGACCGCGCCGCGCAATTCGTCCTGGCTGGAACGCTGCGGCTCGATGCGCGAAAGCTCGTACCCGAACATGGCAAGCAGGCGCGTGCGCACGGCAACGAGCAGCACGATGAGGATGGCAAGGACGGCGACAACGATCCAGCCGGGCTCGTTCATCTCCGGTCGCTTTCCTTTGGGTGGTTTTCCCTCAGAAACGACAGCACTTCCGATGCCGGAACATCCTTGGCAATGAAAGCCTGGCCGACGCCGCGCGTCAGGATGAAGGTTAGCGCGCCGCGCGACACCTTCTTGTCCTGGGTGATAAAGGCAAGCAGCGCCTCGGCGTCAGGCAGATCGCCCGGGATGTCGGCTATTCGCCAGGGCAGGCCGACGGCGCGCAGATGCGCCTCGACGCGCGCGGCATCGTCGGGGCTGGCCAGATTGAGCCGCGACGAGAACCGGTAGGCCAGCGCCATGCCGATGGCGACCCCTTCGCCATGGACGAGACGGCTTCCGTCATATTGGGTGGCGGCTTCCAGCGCGTGGCCGAATGTGTGGCCGAGATTGAGCAACGCGCGGTCGCCGGTCTCGAACTCGTCACGCGCAACCACGTCGGCCTTGGCGCGGCAGGCTTCGGCAATCGCCTGCGCCCTCTCCGGCCCGCCGGCAAAAACCTGGACCCAATTCTTTTCCAGCCAGGCGAAAAATTCCGGCCGGTCGATGAGCCCGTATTTGGCGAGCTCGGCATAGCCGGCGCGGAATTCCCGGATCGGCAGCGTGTCGAGCACCCCTGTGTCGGCCAACACCAGTTTCGGCTGATGGAAGACGCCGACAAGGTTCTTGCCGCGTGGGCTGTTGATGCCGGTCTTGCCGCCGACCGAGGAATCGACCTGCGCCAGCAGCGAGGTCGGAATCTGCACGAAATTCATGCCGCGCCGAACGATGCCGGCGGCAAAGCCGGCAAGGTCGCCGATAACGCCGCCGCCGAAGGCGATGACGATGTCGCCGCGCTCCAGTTTCGCAGCCAGCACACCGTCGACCACCTCTTCGAGATGGGCAAAACTCTTGGTCTTCTCGCCAGGCGGCAGGGTGATCACCGCGGTCTGGATGCCACCCGTTTCGAGGCTGGCCTTCAGCGCATCGAGATGCGCTGCCGCGACATTGGCGTCGGTGACGACCGCGGCGCGTGTGCCCGGCAGCCGGCGCGCAATCTCGGCACCCGCGCGGGCCAACAACCCCGAGCCGATCAGAATGTCGTAGGTCCGGTCGCCAAGGCCGACTTCGACGACAACGGGTGCCTCGATGCTCACTGTTCCACCTCGCCCGTCGCAGCCGCCTGATCAATGCCGAAATGCCGGCACAGCGCGTCCACCACCTCGGTAGCGATGACTTCCTTGCGGTCGTCGCGGGTCGGCACTGTGACGTCCGATGTCGCGTAGACCGGATAGCGCTCGCCCATCAGCCGCTCCAGCACGGCGCGCGGGTCGGCGCTTTTCAGGAGCGGCCGGTTCTGTTTCTTGGCGACGCGATCCATCAGAAGGTCGAGTTCGGCCTTCAGCCACACCGAGACGCCCTGCGCTGCAATCGCCTCGCGCGTCTGCGCATTCATGAAGGCGCCGCCGCCGGTCGACAGCACCTGCGGCCCGTTTTCCAGCACGCGCAGGATGACGCGCTGCTCCAGCGCCCTGAATTCGGTCTCGCCGTAGCGCTCGAACAGTTCCGGAACGGTCATGCGCGAGACGCTTTCGATCTCCTGGTCGCTGTCTATGAAGGGCAGCGCCAGCATCGTCGCCACCTTGCGGCCGATCGCCGTCTTGCCGGCGCCCATCAGTCCGACGAAGACGACGGAACGGCTGCCCAGCCTGCCGAGCAACGCGGCGTGGTTCTCGTCTGGAGGATTTGCTGGCAGCGCGTTCATCGGATGTTTCGAAGGCCCTCTTTGCCGGCGTATCGACATGAAAAGCCCGTTTGCGTCAAGCGTGGCAAGTGCCTTGAACCCGATATGGACCGGCAGGGTCTGCATCAGAAGTTGCTAACAGGCCCCAGCTTCTTCCTTGAATTGGCCGGATTGGCGTCCCATAAGGGGACAGGGTTTGGAAACGCAGAACAAGAAGACGGGCGAAAATTGATGCCGACACTGTTTCGCTTTGTCGTGGTAACGGCGATTCTGGCTGGCATTGCCTATGGTACGATGTTCGCACTGGTGATGTTCGTCGAGCCAAAGAAGGGGGAAATGAGCGTGCGCATCCCTCCGGAAAAGCTCAATCCCAAGAAAAGCTGAATGAACAGCGCGGCCCGCATCGAAGCCTTTCTGGAAATGATGAGCGCCGAGCGGGGCGCGGCCGAAAACACGCTTTCCTCCTACCGCCGCGACCTCGAGGACGCTTCCGGCG
>NZ_RZQA01000708.1:0-3446 GCF_004022915.1 Mesorhizobium sp. M7A.F.Ca.US.006.04.2.1 | reverse complement strand
GACCCGGGCGGGCTCGCTGCCCTTGAACGGCGCGTCGATGCGCACCGCACCGGTGAAATAGTCGGCCGGTCCCTTGGCCGAGGCTTGAGAGCCGTTTCGCGTGATGTCCATGGTTTTGTCCCTTCCTGGCAACAGCCATGACACGACCCGCCCGGCTTTAAAGACGGCCGGAGGTGCCCGGTGTGATAACGCCTATCTAGGGTCTGCGATTGGTGCCGATTAGGTGCTATATCCAGCATGATCTTATGAAGGGGGCTCATGAATGCCACGTGACAACCTGAATGAGCTAACCGCCTTCCTCGCTGTGGCGCGCGAGGAAAGCTTCACCAGGGCGGCGGCCAAGCTCGGGGTTTCCCAATCGGCGCTCAGCCACACGGTGCGGGCGCTGGAGGAGCGGCTGGGTGTACGGCTCCTGACCCGCACCACGCGCAGCGTGTCGCCCACCGAAGCCGGGGAGCGGCTGCTTCGCACCGTCGGGCCGCGGCTGGACGAGATCGAGACCGAGCTCATTGCCTTGAGCGCATTGCGGGAAAAACCCGCCGGCACCATCCGCATCACCGCCGGTGAGCACGCCGCCGATGCGGTCCTGTGGCCGGCGATCGCCCCGCTGCTGCCCGACTATCCCGACATCAAGGTCGAGATCATCGTCGACTATGGACTGACCGACATCGTCGCCGAGCGCTTCGACGCCGGCGTGCGGCTGGGCGAACAGGTGGCGCGCGACATGATCGCGGTGCGCATCGGCCCCGACATGCGCATGGCGGTGGTCGGCTCGCCAGCCTATTTCGCTACCCGACCAAAGCCGCGCACGCCGCAGGACCTGACCACCCACAATTGCATCAATCTGCGGCTGCCCACCTATGGCGGGCTCTATGCCTGGGAGTTCGAGAAGGCCGGACGCGAGCTGAAGGTTCGGGTCGAAGGCCAGCTTGTGTTCAACACGGCCGCTCTGCGCATGAACGCGGTGCTCGCCGGCCTCGGCCTTGCCTATCTGCCTGAGGAGCAGGTGACGGCCCATCTGGCCAACGGCCGGCTGGTGCGTGTGCTCGCCGACTGGTGCGGGCCCTTCCCCGGCTACCATCTCTATTACCCCAGCCGCCGGCAAGCCACACCGGCCTTCTCGCTGCTGGTCGACGCGCTGCGCTACCGGGGCAAGGTGTAAATCGGTGAGCAGCTTCCACCCGGCTTTGACTCGCCGCCGCCTGCGGTGACTATCCCCGGAAATGGTCGCGGAACCATTTCCGCGGCACCGCGTTCACTGCGGTTAACTGGAACTCCTATACGTGGCGCAAGTGACGAAAACCTCGAGCTCGACCTTTGATCTGCCCCACCAAATCCTCGATAATCTTCCCGTAGCAATCTACACCACCGACACCGAAGGCAAGATCACCTATTTCAATCGGGCCGCGGCAGATTTCGCTGGGCGCGAACCCGAGCTCGGAAAAGACCAATGGTGTGTGACGCACAAGCTGTTCACGACCGACGGTGAAGTGTTGCCGCATGACCAATGCCCGATGGCTGTCGCGCTAAAGGAGAACCGGCCGGTCAGAAACCAGTCGGCTATCTCCCAACGCCCGGACGGCACGCGTGTGCCGTTCCTTCCCTATCCCACACCGCTTCATGACGAGCAGGGCAGACTGGTCGGCGCCGTCAATATGCTGTTCGATCTCACTGACCGCCATCATGCCGACGAGGCCAGGCATCATCTGTCAGCCATCGTGGAGTCTTCCTTCGATGCCATCGTCAGCAAGGATTTGAACGGAGTCATCAGGAGCTGGAACTCAGCCGCCCAACGTCTGTTCGGTTACACCGCCGACGAAGCAATCGGAAGGTCGGTAACTATGCTGATACCGGACGACCATTTGGACGAAGAGCCGCGCATATTGGAGCGCATCCGCAAAGGCGAGCAGGTCGAGACCTACGAAACCATCCGCCGCCGCAAGGACGGCAGCCTTGTGCCCGTATCCCTGACAATCTCGCCGGTGCGCAACGCCGTCGGGCAGATCGTCGGCGCCTCGAAGATCGCCCGCGACATATCAGTAGCCAAGGAGAACGAATATCGCATCCGCATGCTGATGCGCGAGGTCAACCACCGGGTGAAGAACCAGTATTCCGTCATCATCTCGATGATCCGGGAGACCAGCAAGCGGTCATCGACGCCGGCCCAGTTCGAACGTCAGGTGCGCGAGCGCATCATGGCGTTGTCGCTCTCGCATGACCTTCTGGTTTCCGGCGACTGGAAGGGCGCCACGATCTTCGAACTGCTGCTTGCGCAGGCCAAACCGTTCGGCAACGAGGAGCGGATCTCAATGTCGGGCCCTTCCCTGACGCTGAGCCCCAATGCCGTCCAGTACCTCGGCATAGCGTTTCATGAACTCGCGACCAATTCCGCTAAATACGGCGTCCTTTCGGCCGCAGAGGGAACGATAACGGTGCAATGGAAGGTAACCGGACTGGTCGGCCAGAAACAGTTCCAGCTGATCTGGAAAGAGAGAGATGGTCCTGAAGTACAGACGATCGGCCATGGTGGTTTCGGCAGCGTGGTGCTGCGGCGCGTCGCTCCAGCCGCGGTGAGCGGCACCGGTGTTCTCGAGCATGATAGCCACGGTGTCACCTGGACGCTGCAAGCACCGTTGACCCAACTTGAGGCTTCGGTTGACAGCGAGCACGTTGATCAGCGTGCATTGGACCAGGTGATGAGCGGACACGAATTCGGAATTGTTCCCTGAACTTGGGCACTGGCAACAGGACTACGGCCCGCTATGTGTTGCTTTTATTGTACGTCCTGGCCTTCAGCCCTGTCGCAATATGGCGGGCATCAGCACCGGAGCCATCGCCGTGACCGTGACCGACCTCTATCGAGGCTACATCGCCTGCCTCAACAATCAGGACTGGCAGAAGCTGCATCGCTTCGTTCATGACGAGGTGCACTACAATGGCGACCGCGTCGGACTGTCGGGTTACCAGGACATGCTGGAGCGCGATTTTCGGGAAATCCCAGACCTCTATTTCGATATCCAGTTGCTGATCGCCGAACCGCCGTTCCTAGCCAGCCGGCTTCAGTTCAACTGCACGCCGAAGGGAACCTTCTTCGGGCTCCCTATAAACGGCAGGAAGGTGTCCTTCAGCGAGAACGTCTTCTATGAATTCCTCGACGACCGGATCAGGAACGTCTGGTCGGTAATCGACAAGGCCGCGATCGAGGCGCAGCTTTAATCCAGGTCGCCCAGAAAGCGACGTCTGCGCGGCAGCGTCCGTGGATCGTTCGTAAAAATCGATCATTCTAACGAAAATAATTCGTTGGAAAGATTGGTTTAGGAATGGCATTCTCCCGGCATACTCGCCTGGAGCATTGCATTGTCTTCCGTTTCCCACTTCGCGAACGATATTCCAAAAAGCGCGTTTCCTGCCGATGTCGCGCAAGGGCGAAAATCCCTTAGCTGGAA
>NZ_RZQA01000707.1:0-3463 GCF_004022915.1 Mesorhizobium sp. M7A.F.Ca.US.006.04.2.1 | reverse complement strand
CCCCGGGAGGCCAGCGTGCCTGCCGCCGCAACCCCGGTTGCACAGCCGCTGACGACAGCCCTGCAGACAGCGTCGCCGACAGCCAGACAACAGGAGGTATGCCGACATGAAAGCAATCCGCATCCACGCTTTTGGCGGACCTGAGGTCCTTTCGATCGATCAGGTCCCCTCGCCTCAGCCGCTTGACGACGAGGTTGTGCTCAGGGTCCGCGCCGCAAGCGTCAATCCGATCGACTACAAGACCCGCGAAGGGTCGGTGAGCGAGACCCTGCCGGTCACGCTCGGGCGCGACGTATCCGGCACGGTGGAAATATGCGGTACGCGGGCGCATACGTTGAAGAAGGGCGACCCGTTGTTTGCGATGCTTGGTCATGACCGGGGCGGCAATGCCGAATATGTCGTGGTCAAGGCGACGGAGGCGGCTGCCAAACCGGATCGTCTAAGCCATGTCGAAGCCGCGGCGGTGCCGCTTGCCGGCATCACCGCATGGCAAGGCCTTTTCGATCATGGCGGCCTCAAATCCGGACAACGGGTTCTCATCCATGGCGGCGCCGGCGGCGTCGGTCATCTGGCGATCCAGCTGGCCAAGGCCGTGGGCGCGTGCGTCGCGACAACCGTTTCCGCCGAGGACGTCGTTTTCGTCCGTGAGCTTGGCGCCGATCAGACGGTCGACTACAAGAATCAGCGTTTCGAAGAGGTCGTCGATGCGGTCGACCTGGTGTTCGATCTTGTCGCGGGCGACACGCAGGAGCGCTCCTGGGAGGTGCTCAAGCCTGGCGGGACGCTCGTTTCCACGCTTTCCCAACCGTCGCAGGAAAAGGCAAACTTGCGTCGGGCGCGTGGCGTCTCCTACCTGGCCGAGCCGAATGCGGCGCATCTTGCCGAGATCGGCCGCCTCATCGAGGCCGGCAAGGTCACCCCCTTCGTGCAAGCCACCTACCCTCTTGGAGAGGTCGCCAAAGCGGAAGAACGGCTGGAAAATGAGCATGTGCGTGGCAAGATCGTGCTTGAGGTTTCCGCCTAGCGCGAGTTGATGCTCCTGCCCTCTCGAACGGGTTATCCGATCCGCGCCTTGCCGTCGCTGTCCGGCACGTTTGGAAACAGCACCTTCAGCTTGTGTTCCGCGCTTGCCCAACTGCGCCTGTGATGTTGCCACAGGCACCAGTTGCTCACCGCAAAAGCTAGAATGCCGACAGTCACGGCGAGACTGGCCGTCGAGCCAACGACGACCTTGAGCATCACGCCGGCAAAGACACCGGCGATGGCACCGTTGACGACATTCACCATCCCTGCGGTTCCGGCGAACGCTTGCCAGGGCCTTGGCTTGAGGCCGACATCGGCCAGCAGAGCCGTTTGGTTGTCATGGGTGGAGTGAACCAGATAGCGCGCCATCGAAGGGGTGAGCTCGGTGTAGCAGTGCCTGATGCGTGCCATGCCGCGGGCGTGGACCATGTCTTCGATGGCCACCTGCACAGCCCTGACGAATGTCACCAGCCCAATGAAGTAGAGGCACGGCAACAGGATCAGGCTGAACAGCATGAAAGGAAGCCCCATCCTCGTCACCTGGGCCACGAAAGCAAGGGCGATCGTGGCGCTGGATACCGAAGTCAGGAACAAATTTGCGCGCTGATTCGCCTCCTGAATAGTCGCCGCCCTGGCGGTCCCCAGCACCAAATGCTCCGTCGTCATCATCTGCAGGAGTTGCTGTCGGTTCTCGCCTTCATTGGTTTTTGTCTTCCTTGCAGGCATCGCAAAAAATCCGTTCAGGACGCGCTCCCCCAACCAGCTCCTCAAAGCCGCCCACCCAGGAACGAACTGCTTCGGAAGGGGTTCCGGCGCAACCAAGACCGCTACCGTGGATCCCGGGGCAGAGCCGGATCACAGGCCGAGCCAATTTTGTCGACAGATAGCGAAACGATTGTCCCTGAGCATCGTTTCGAAACCAGACATGAATTTGATGAGGAGGCGATGATGAGCGCTACCGGTTTGGATGTCTTTGACAGGACGCTGCAGACAACCAACATCTGGCTCGACGAGATCATGGACGATCATGGTCCGGATCGGCGAATTGCATGGCACATATTGGGCGCGGTCCTGCGGACCGTAAGGGACAGGCTGCAGATCGGGCTTGCGGCCAAACTTGGGGCGGAACTGCCGCTCCTGGTGCGCGGCGCCTATTACGACCACTACCGGCCCGCAGCCGAGCCGGACAAAACGCGCTCCCTGGAAAACTTCTCGCAGCACATCGGCGAGGAATTGAAATCGATCCGCCCCGTCGATCCCGAGGATGCAGCACGCTCGGTATTCCGAGTTCTTGCACGGCATATTGATCTTGGCCAATCGGCTAAGGTGCGCGATGCGCTGCCGAAGGAAATCCAGGCGCTCTGGCCTGAAAGCCTCGGTGTCAAATAGAGATGGTACGAATCTGACGGCTCCCCGGACAGCCAGGCCGAGGCTGGCGCCCCTGTCGGGCGTCAGTCCCGCAAACGGTTGGCGGCATGATCCTGATGCTGCTCGGTCGCAACCTGCCTGGAGTCCAAACCGCGTTCTTTGGAATGCTGTGCCTTGTCGCGATTGGACAGAACCTTGTTTTCTTCGAGCTTGTCTTTTGGCGTCACGGTCATGGCGCCTGTGCCGGAACCCTTTCCTTGTGAACCTGCTCCGATGTGCTTCTTGCTGCCGCGTGCCATGGGCTGCCTCCAATCTATGACGAATGTTCCAGGAGCGTTGCTGGTCCGTGACGCGCTTTAGTCGTCGGCACGGTTCTTGTGATGGGCGCTTTCCTGATTCTTGCCGCGAAGCATGTTGCGGTCGTCTGGATCGACGAGGTCCGGTGTGTCCGCTCCCTTGCGCAGTGCTTCGCGTTCCGCCGCTGATCGTTTCAGATCCGCCTCGGCATCAAAATCCTTGCCGGCGTTCTTTGTGTTTTCCCGCTCTTCAATGATGCGAATTTGTTGATCGTGGGTTTTGCGTCCAGTCATCGCTTTCCTCCGGCGTGTTCGTGTCGGCGCCCGAAAGTGGTGCGTCGCCGACCGTCTCTAAGGTCGGTTACGGCGTTTGCCTGGCCGAGCCTGCCTTCGTGCTGATAATGGCAAGGTGACGGGATCGTTCCGAAAGGCGTTGAAAAGCTTCTCGCCAGATGGCTCGGCTCGGCCCGGCGCTCACATTGACGCAGGCTCCGGCTGGCGCCCGCCCTTGTGAACCGCAGCGTCCTTTGAACGCTCGGCAACCGCCGGGCTGGTGCCGGATGCCTTTGCCGTCGCGGCACTCGGCTCCGCGCAGAAATCGATGACAGCCTGGATGAACTCTGCCGGATATTCGATGTTCGACAGATGGACCGCAGGCAGCACAACCAGCTTCGCGCCGGGCACCGTCGCGGCGATCAGCTCGCTGTGGCTGGCTGCCGTCACCGTGTCGTGCCGACCGGCGATCACCAGCGTCGGCCGGGGTATCAGTGCCACGG
>NZ_RZQA01000706.1:0-3464 GCF_004022915.1 Mesorhizobium sp. M7A.F.Ca.US.006.04.2.1 | reverse complement strand
CGGCAGCACCCTGCGGATACTGATTGCAGCGTGTCTTGGCGTCATACTGCCACGACGGCTTGGCCGGTGCTGCTTCGGGAATAGCGTTGTTGACCGTCTGATAGGAGTAGCGCACCGGCGGCCAGATCATCCAGCCATTGGCGTTGATCTCGTCCTGGATGACCGGATCGCGATAGTCGGTGACGGCATAGAAGCCGCCGAATTTTTCCTCGGGGTAGGCGACCAACACCGGAAACAGGATTTCGCCCTTGTAGGAAGCGATGATCGGCTTGTCGTTGGCGATGAACTCGGAAAACAGCGACAGCACGAACAGGACGAGGAAGATCCACAGCGACCAGTAGCCGCGGCGGTTGGCTTTGAAGTTCTGCAGGCGGCGCTTGTTGAGCGGCGACAGAAACGGCCGCTTGATCCGCGCGGGTGCCGCGTCGACGGGGACTGTAGCCTCCGACATCAGACGTCTCTCCGCTCGAAATCGATGCGCGGATCGACCCAGGTGTAGAGCAGGTCGGACAAGAGCCCGACGAACAGCCCGAGCAGCGAGAAGATGTAGAGATTGGCGAACACCACCGGATAGTCGCGCTCGACCACCGACCGGAAGCCGAGCAGACCGAGGCCATCGAGGGAGAAGATGTTCTCGATCAGCAGCGAGCCGGTGAAGAAGGCCGAGATGAAGGCGCCGGGAAAACCGGCGATGACGATCAGCATGGCGTTGCGGAAGACGTGGCCGTAGAGCACCTGCCGTTCCGACAGACCCTTGGCCCGCGCCGTCACCACATACTGTTTGCGGATTTCTTCGAGGAACGAGTTCTTGGTCAGCAGCGTCGTGGTGGCGAAGGCCGACAGCACCAGCGCGGTCAGCGGCAATGTCATGTGCCAGAAATAGTCGACGATCTTTCCCCACCACGACAATTGATCCCAATTGTCCGAGGTGAGGCCGCGCAACGGAAACCAGTCCCAGAAAGACCCGCCGGCAAACAGCACCATCAGCATGATGCCGAACAGGAAGCCCGGAATGGCATAGCCGACAATGACGACGCCGCTGGTCCAGACGTCGAAGGGAGTGCCGTCCTTGACCGCCTTGCGGATGCCGAGCGGGATCGAGATCAAATAGGACAACAGCGTGATCCACAGCCCGATCGAGATCGACACCGGCATTTTTTCCAGGATCAGGTCGAGCACCGAAATGTCGCGGAAATAGCTGTCGCCGAAATCGAAGCGGGCATAGTTCCACAGCATCATGCCGAAGCGCTCGAGCGGCGGCTTGTCGAAGCCGAACTGCTTTTCCAGCTTCTTGATGAATTCCGGATCGAGCCCCTGCGCACCGCGATATTTCGAGCTGACGTCACCGGCGGCATCGAAATTGCCGCCGGCACCCGCGTCGCCGCCACCACCGCCGAGGCGGTCGCTGCCGCCCTGATTGGTCAGCCGGGCGATGACCTGTTCGACCGGACCGCCGGGGGCGAACTGGATGACGGCGAAGGATATCGCCATGATGCCGAACAGCGTCGGGATCATCAAAAGGATGCGGCGCAGGATATAGGCGCCCATCAGGCCTTCTGCCCTCGTTGAGCGAACATCTCAGCCTTTGCCAATTCTTGCCGCCTTGCCCTTATCGAACCACCACAGCGTCTCGACCGGAAAGCCGAAATCAGGCTTCTGTTCGACAAAGCCGAACATGTCCCAATAGGCGACGCGGTGATTCGCCAGATAGTATGTTGGAATCCAGTCCAGCCGCGCGCGCAAGACCCGGTCGAGCGCTCTGAGCGCCGTGACGAGTTCTATACGGTCTTTCGCCTTGGCTGCTGCCGCGATCAGGGCGTCGATGGCCTTGCTTTCGGTGCCGGGATAGTTGCGCTGCCCCGGGATTTTCGCCATGCGGGAATCATAGAGCATCTGCAGGCTGTCGTCAGTCGGCGTCGCCCCGATCGACCAATGCAGCAAGGCAAGATCGAAGTCGTAATTGCTGTGCCGCTGCTCATACTGCGCCGAATCGATTTGCCGGATCGATGCGTCGATCCCGATCGCCTTCATATTCTCCGACCACGGGGTGTAGATACGAACGATGCCATCGTCCTCCGCCAGCATTTCGACCCGCAGCCGCTCACCCTTGTCATTGACGACGAAACTGCCGTCGCGCTTCCAGCCGGCTTGCGCAAGCAATCTCGAAGCCTCGCCCAGCAGCTTGCGGTCATGGCCCGAACCGTCGGACAGGGGCTGTGTTACCGCTTCACCGAAAACCTCTGGCGGCAACTCGGCCCGGAATGGCTCCAGCAGGGCCAATTCGTCAGGCGAGGGCAGGCCTTCGGCCTTGTAATCCGATCGTTCGAAGTTCGATTGAGAACGCTCGTAGGAGCCGTAAAACAAGGCCCGCTTCATCCATTCGAAATCGAAACATCTGGCGATCGCCCGCCGCACCCGCTCATCGCGGAATTGCGGACGACGCTGGTTCAGCGCGACGCTCTGCATGTCTGGCGTCTTCTCGCCGGGAAATTCCCGTTTGAGGACCTTGCCGTCCTTCAGCGCCGGAAAGTCGTATCCGGTCGCCCATACCCGTGAGGTGAATTCCTCGCGAAAATGCGTGTCGCCTTTCTTGAAGGCCTCGAATGCCGCCTGCCGGTCAAGATAGAAGTCGATGCGGATGCGGTCGAAATTGTAGAGGCCGCGGTTCACCGGGAGATCGCGGCCCCAATAATCGGCGACGCGGTCATATTCGACCGTCTGTCCGGCCGCCACGCGTCCAATCTTGTAGGGTCCCGAGCCAAGCGGCGGCGTCATGGTCGAAGCATCGAAATCATTGGCCGTGTAAAAGGCCTTGGAGACGATCGGCATCCCCACGATCGCAAGGACGTTTTGCGCCGACTGCTTGCCGTTGAGGGTGAGATCGACGGTGGTGGGATCGACCGCAACCACGTCGGTCATGTACCGCAACGCCTGGGAAAGGTTCGGATGGCCCTTGTCCTTATAGAGCTTCAGCGCAAAGACAACGTCTTGCGCGGTCAGCGGCGAGCCGTCGTGGAAACGCGCTTGCGGTCGCAGCACGAAGCGGAAACCGTTGCGGTCTGGCGACAGGGCAACGGTTTCGGCAAGCAGGCCATAGACTGCATCCGGCTCATCGAGCGCGCTTGTCATCAGCGAATCGAAACAGAGTTCGGCGCGCGGCGGCGCCTCACCCTTCAACACCAGGAAATTCAACGTGTTGAAGGTCAGGAAGCTCTGATTGAGGGTTGCGTTCGGCGGCGCGAAATTCATCTGGCCGCCCTTGGGCGCGTCCGGATTGACGTAGTCGAAATGCGCGAAATCGGGCTTGTACTTGAGGTCGCCGAAGGCGGACAGGCCATGCAGCTTGATGCCGGTCGCAATGTCGGCGAAGGCCCGGCCCGGCAACAGGGCAGCGGCTGCCGCGGCACTGCCCAGGGCGAGAAAGTCGCGGCGAGGCAGGGCCGCCATCAATTGCCGCCCTTGTA
>NZ_RZQA01000705.1:0-3471 GCF_004022915.1 Mesorhizobium sp. M7A.F.Ca.US.006.04.2.1 | reverse complement strand
AACTGGTGCGCAAGCTCCATCAAAACGGCGAGATCGACGCCTTCATCGCCATCGGCGGTTCGATGGGAACCGATCTGGCGCTCGACGTGGCGCTTTGCCTGCCGCTCGGCGTGCCGAAATTCGTCGTCTCGACCATCGCCTATTCGCACCTCATCCCACCCGAGCGCGTCGCGCCCGACCTGATGATGATCCTCTGGGCGGGCGGGCTGTACGGCCTCAACTCGATCTGCAGGCTGGTCCTGTCACAGGCCTGTGGTGCGGTCGTCGGCGCGGCGAAAATCGTGCTGGCGTCGCGCGTGTCGGCGCGGGCAACAGGCCCGACCATCGGCATGACCTCGCTCGGCAGCAGCTGCCTGCGCTACATGAAGACGCTGAAGCCGGCGCTGGAACAGCGCGGCTATGACGTTGCCGTCTTCCACACCACCGGGATGGGCGGCCGTGCCTTCGAATCGATTGCCGGCCAAGACCATTTTTGCGCGGTGTTCGATTTCAGCCTGCAGGAAATCACCAATCATCTCGCGGGATCCGTCGTCAGTTCCGGCACCGACCGGCTGGAGAATGCCGGCGCCCGCGGCGTTCCGCAGATCGCAGCACCCGGCGCGGTCGACATGGTCGATCTGCCGACCTGGCAGGATTTGCCGGCTAAATTCTCGACGCGACCGTTTCATGCCCATAACAGGCTGATCGCTTCGATCACCGTCGATGCCGACGATCGCCGCCAGGTCGCCAGGACCATCGCCGCCAAGCTCGGTGCCGCCAGAGGCCGCTCCGCCTTCATCCTGCCGTCCCAGGGCATCCAGGAATGGGACGTGGAGGGCGAGCCGCTCTATGAGCCGGAAGCCCTGGCCGCCTTCACTGACGAAATGCGCAAGGTCATTCCCGCCGGCGTCGAGTTCCACGAGATCGACGCTCACATCAACAGCGACGACTTCGTCGGCAAGGCGCTCGAGATCTTCGACCGCTGGGTCGAGGAAGGCATCGTCCCGCGCGGCAAGCCGGCCAAGGGAGTGGCGGCGTGAGTGCTGTTCCCGCCCAGGCGCTTGTCCTCGATTTCGGCGGCGTCGTCACCCGCACGCTGTTCGAGACCCACGCCTTGACCGAACAGGCGCTCGGCCTCGCGCCGGGGACGCTGCAATGGCGCGGGCCGTTCGATCCGGGCAGCGATCCGCTGTGGCGCGCCATGCAGGCCGACGAGATCAGCGAGCGTGACTATTGGCGCACACGCACAAGCGAGGTCGGCCGTCTGGTGGGCGAGGACTGGCAGGCGATGGAGACCTTCGTCCGGCGCGCGCGAGGGGCCGAGCCGGAAAAGGTGGTGCGGCCGGAGGCTGACAGCACCATTCGCACGGTGCATGCCGCCGGTTTTCGACTGGCCATCCTGTCCAATGAACTCGACCTGTTCTACGGCGCCGACTTCCGCCAGCGGCTGCCGTTGCTCGGCCTCTTCGATGTGATCATCGACGCCACTTACACCGGCATCCTCAAGCCCGACCCGCGTGCCTATGCCTTCGTCACCGAGGCGCTCGGCGTGCCGGCCGGCGCTTGCGTCTTCGTCGACGACCAGCGGCGCAATGTCGATGGCGGCTGTGCTGCCGGCATGCGCACGGTGCATTTCGACGTCGCTCGCCCGGCTCATTCCTATGCCGAGGCCCTCGGCCATTTCGACCTCGTCCCAGTTGCCTGAGATTTTTGCGGAGTCCATTATGCGCGACATCAATTTTCTCACCGAAACCAACGCCAAGCCGATCTGGCATCCGATGGCGCATCCGGCCGAGATGCGGGCAAACCCGCCAAAGGTGATCATGAAAGGCGAGGGTGTGATGGTCACCGACATCGCCGGCAACACCGTGCTCGACGCCGTCGGCGGCCTGTGGAACGTCAATCTCGGCTACAGCTGCGAACCGATCAAGAAAGCGATCGCCGACCAGCTTGGCGCGCTGCCCTATTATTCCGGCTTTCGCGGCACCTCGACCGGCCCGTCGATCGAGCTCGCCTACGAACTCTGCGAATGGTTCGAGCCAGAAGGCATGGTGCGGACGTTTTTCACTTCGGGCGGCTCGGATTCGGTCGAAACGGCACTTCGGCTGGCGCGGCAGTACTGGAAGATCCGCGGCCAGGCCGACCGGACCAAGTTCCTGGCGCTGAAGAAAGGCTATCACGGCACGCATTTCGGTGGCGCGTCGGTCAACGGCAACGCCAATTTCCGCCGCAACTACGAGCCGCTGCTGCCGGGCGTCTTCCACATTCCTGCGCCCTGGACCTTCCGCAACCCGTTCGACGAGACCGACCCAGTGCGGCTGGCAAAACTTTGCGCCAGGGCGCTGGAGGACGAAATCGCCTTCCAGGGCGGCGATACCATCGCCGCGTTCATCATGGAGCCGGTTCTCGGCGCCGGCGGCGTTATTGTTCCGCATGAGAGCTTCATGCCGCTGGTGCGCGAGATCTGCGACCGCCACGAGATCCTTTTGATCGCCGATGAGGTTGTCACCGGCTTCGGCCGCACCGGCGCATGGTCGGGTTCGCGTCTGTCCGGCGTGAAGCCCGATTTCATGACCATCGCCAAGGCGATCACTTCGGGTTATTTCCCGCTCGGCGCCACTTTGATCGGCGCCAAGGTCGCCGATGTCTTCGAGGCCGACAAGACCAGCTTCGGCGCCATCGGCCATGGCTATACCTATTCCGGCCATCCTGTCGGCTGTGCCGCGGGTCTGGCGGCGCTTGCCGAGACCAAACGGCTGCGCCTGAACGAGAACGCGGCCGCGCGTGGTGTCGAACTCGCAGCCGTGCTGGAGGGGCTGAAGGCGAAGCATGCGATCGTCGGCGATGTCCGGTACAAGGGCCTGATGGCGGCGCTGGAGCTGGTCTCGGACCGCGCGACGAAAAAGCCCGCCGACAAGAAGACCATGGCATTGGTTTCGGAGGCGGCCTACGAGGCCGGCGTCATGCTGCGCGTCTCCGGTAACGCCATCATCCTGTCGCCGCCGCTTATCGTCAGCGCCGCGGATGTCGCGAGGATCGGCGAAGCATTGGATGCAGGCCTGTCGAAGGTCTGAAGGTTTATTGGAGAGAACGGAGTTTCGAGACGCAATGACTCAACCGCAAGAAGCGCTGGTTAGCCGGCGCTCGCGCCTGCTCGGTGCGAAATCGCAATTGTTCTATGACGAGCCCGTGCACCTGGTGCGCGGCGAAGGCGTCTGGCTCTACGATGCCGACGGCCGCAAATATCTCGACGCGTACAACAATGTCGCCCATGTCGGCCACTGCCACCCCTATGTGGTCGAGGCCCTGTGCCGGCAGGCAAGCCTGCTCAACACCCACACGCGCTATCTGCACACCGCCATCCTCGACTATGTCGAGCGGCTGACCGCGACCTTCGATGCCAGCCTGCCGACCGCCATCCTGACCTGCACCGGCAGTGAGGCCAACGACATCGCGCTGCGCATGGCGCAGCGCGATGTCGTTGGCCTCACT
>NZ_RZQA01000704.1:0-3472 GCF_004022915.1 Mesorhizobium sp. M7A.F.Ca.US.006.04.2.1 | reverse complement strand
CCTTCGGCCCGGTCCATCCCTTGGGGCTGCGCAGCACGATCATCGGCCATTTCGGGCGTTGACCATGCCATCCCGGAGCCCGTGCCTGCTCCTGAATGGAACGGATGCGATCGAGCACCGTGTCGAGCGTCGCGGCCATGGATCGGTGCATGGCAAGCGGTTCGTGGCCTTCGACGAAGAACGGTTCGTAGCCATAGCCGGCGAAAAGGTCTCGCAATTCCTGATCGTCCATGCGGCCGAGGATCGTCGGATTGGCGATCTTGTAGCCGTTTAGATGCAGGATCGGCAGGACGGCGCCGTCCGACGCTGGGTTCAGGAACTTGTTGGAATGCCATGCCGCCGCCAGCGGACCGGTCTCGGCTTCGCCGTCACCAACGACGCAGGCAACCACCAGACCCGGATTGTCGAAGGCCGCACCGAAGGCATGAACCAGTGCATATCCCAATTCGCCGCCCTCATGGATGGAGCCTGGCGTCTCGGGCGCGGCATGGCTTGGCACGCCACCGGGAAAGGAAAACTGCCGGAACAGTTTCCTGAGGCCGTCTTCGCCCTGCCCGATATCGGGATAGATCTCGCTATAGGTGCCCTCGAGCCATGTGTTGGCGACCATTGCGGGACCGCCATGGCCCGGGCCGCAGATAAAAAGAACATCGAGGTCGCGTTCGCGGATAACGCGGTTCAGATGCAGGTAGAGAAAATTCAGGCCCGGCGTCGTGCCCCAATGGCCAAGCAACCGAGGCTTGACGTGCTCGGCCTTCAACGGTTCGCGCAACAGCGGATTGTCGAGCAGATAGATCTGGCCGACCGAGATGTAATTCGCGGCGCGCCAGTAACGGTCCATGAGGTCGATCCGTTCGTGGCCGATAGCCTGCGGCGTCGCGGCAGCCTTGTCGTTCATCGACATCTCCAGCTTTCGGTTCGCTGGTGATAACTGGGGCATCTTTGCGCTTGAGCAACCCCCGACTGCCGCCGTCCGGGACAGTGTCGCGACCCGAGCGGCCAAGAGACCGGTCGCTATCCCGGTGGAGCGAGCGGCTCTGTCCGCAAATAGGCGGGAACCTTGAAGTCCTCCAGCGGTTAGAAACTGGAATCGCGAAGGCCAGGTTCAAGGCAGCTACCGCGAAGGACAACCTCGAAGCGTTGCACCAAGGGAGCTAAAAAATGCTCGATCTTCCTCGTGCCCGTGATCGAATGGTCAATATCCACGTCGGCCGGCGTGGCATCCATGACCGTGAAATTCTGCAGGCGATGCGCGAAGTTCCACGCGAGGCCTTCGTAGAACCCGGTTTCGAGGAATTTGCTTATGAAGACACGCCGCTGCCGATCGCCGACGGCCAGACCATATCGCAACCTTACATCGTCGCATTCATGATCGAAATGGCGGGCGTCAAACCGGGTGACCACGTGCTCGAAATCGGCACCGGCTCGGGTTACGCCGCCGCGGTGATGAGCCGGATCGTCGAACAGGTCTACACCATAGAGCGTCATCCCGGTTTGGCAGAAACGGCGAAACGGCGGTTTGAAAAACTCGGCTATCGAAACATCGAGGTCCGGACAGGCGATGGCACCAAGGGCTGGCCGCAGGCGGCGCCGTTCGATGCCATCGTGGTGACAGCCAGCGGTCCCGGCGCACCGCTCGCCCTTCAGGAGCAACTCGATGTCGGCGGCAGGCTCGTCATTCCGGTCGGCGACGACCCCGATTTGCAACGCCTGCTCAAAGTCACCCGGACAGGTGCCGCAACCTACAGCGAGGAGGATTTCGGCGGCGTGCGCTTCGTCCCTCTCATCGGCGAGCAGGGTTGGTCGGAAAACGGCACCGTCACCAAGGTCGGTCGCCCACTTCGACATCCGCATCCGATCAGCCTGCCCGATATGATTGCGGCCGCGGCTGAACCGCTGCCCGATTTCGACGATCCGGCCTTCGGCGCATTGTTCGACCGGTTCGCCGACCGGCGCGTCGTTCTGCTTGGCGAGGCAAGCCATGGCACGTCCGAGTTCTACAGGGCGCGCGCGGCGATCACCCGCAGGCTTATCGAACGGCACGGCTTCACCATCGTCGCGGTCGAGGCGGACTGGCCCGATGCGGCGGCGATCGACCGCTATGTTCGCCATCGTCGGCCGCGAACAGGCGCCGGTGCGCCATTCCAGCGGTTTCCGACGTGGATGTGGCGCAACACCGATGTCGCGGCCTTCTCCGACTGGATGCGCCGTCGCAACGAGAAGCTAGAACCTTCGGAGCAAGCAGGGTTCTACGGCCTGGACATCTACAATATGAGCGGGTCCATAGGCGCGGTCCTCGACTATCTCGACCGGGTCGATCCCCAGGCAGCCAAGATTGCACGCGAACGGTATGGTTGCCTGACGCCCTGGCAACACGAACCGTCTACCTACGGCCGTGCGGTGCTCACCGCCGGCTATAAAAAATGCGAGAAAGCCGTGCTGGAACAATGCCGGGACTTGCTCGCCAGACAACTCGATTATGCAAAACAGGACGGAACCGACTTTCTCGACGCCAGTCAGAATGCTCGGCTGATCGCGTCCGCCGAACACTACTACCGGATCATGTACTATGGCGGTGCGGAGTCCTGGAACCTGCGCGACACCCACATGTTCGAGACCTTGGAACATTTGTTGAACGCCGGCGGCCCCAACTCCAAGGCGGTGGTGTGGGCGCACAATTCCCATATCGGCGATGCCCGCTTTACCGAGATGGGTGTCGTCAGGGACGAACTGAACATCGGTCAGCTCTGCCGGCAGCGTTTCGGCGATGAGGCAGCGCTAATCGGTATGGGCACGCATTCCGGCACTGTAGCGGCCGCAAGCGACTGGGATGGCGAAATGGAGGTGAAGCAGGTTCGCGCGTCGCACGCCGACAGCTACGAACGGCTTTGCCACGATTCTCTTGTGTCGCGGTTCCTGCTCGACCTCGGGCGCGACAAGACGCTGCGTGAGCGGCTGCTGGAACGCAGGCTGGAGCGATTCATCGGGGTAATCTACCGGCCGGAAACCGAGCTGGGCAGCCACTATGCGGACGCTTCCCTGCCCCAGCAGTTCGACGCGTTCCTATGGTTCGACAAAACCGCGGCAGTGACGCCGCTTGGCCCGGAGCATGCAAGAACCGGCGTTCCCGACACCTATCCATTCGGGCTCTAACCGGCGCGCGCGGCGAGCCGATGAAGCAGAGCCCTGGAACCGGAACGGCCCATCTGGCTTGCATTTTTAAACTGAAATCCCGTCGAAGGAGTTTTCTCATGACCGGAACCAAACATCCGAAATGGAAAAAACCGAGCGATGCCGACTTGGCGAACAATCCTGGTATCGGGACTTCCAAGGGAACGATCAAGGAAGGCGAAGAGTTCGAGCTTGAAGGCGAGAACACGGTCGAAGGCGATGTCGAGAACGACACGACCGCTGCTGGCGGGATCGATCCAAGACAAAAGAAGCGGAACAACAAATAGCCTGGCGGTGGCAT
>NZ_RZQA01000703.1:0-3476 GCF_004022915.1 Mesorhizobium sp. M7A.F.Ca.US.006.04.2.1 | reverse complement strand
TGGATAGGCTGAGCGTGAGGGAGGAGAAGATTGTCGCGCTGAGGGGCGCATAGCTCGCGACGGCAGCGACAGCTCCGTAGACGAGCGCCAAGGTCACCCGCGCGGCAAACCGCATCGAACGCTGGTCCATGCCCGGGATGATGTAGCGTGATGTCAGCTCGATAGTGCAGACCGATGCACCGGATCCGGCAAAGAATGCGACCGCGATCTGGCCCGATGCGACCAGAAGGACTGTAAAGCCCACTGCCACCATCGGATCGAGCGTTGCCAGCCGTGTCGTGAAGGCTGTCAGCGAGCCACTGGCCGCAATCTCCGCAGCCAGAACCGGCCCGATCAGGATCAGGGCGCCAGCCGCGAGTCCCGCGATCATCCAGACCTGGCCAAATGCAAGGCCGCGGCGCGGCGCACTTGTCACGCCCAGAAAGCTGAAGCCGGGACTGATCGCGATGCCGCCCAGAGACAGGGCGAACGTCAGTCCCGCGAAGGTGGTCCAGAGCCCCCCGGCCGGCAGCTCTTTGCCAATGCCGGCGCTAAACTGGATTACGCCCGGGATCTTGTCCGGCAGCACGCCGCTGGCTGTTCCAATCCCGTTGGCGGCGAATGCCAATTTGTGGAGCGCAAAGCCGGTGAATCCGCCGAAAAAGATTATGAGAGCCAGGACCAGCAGGGACTGGGCGGCGACAAGATAGGCAATCCCGCGCCAGCCTCCGATCACGCTGCAGAGGAACAGGACGAATGCGATTGACCAGATTGCGAGACTGGACGGAACGTCGTTGGCGGTCGCGCCGCTCACCAAGGCACCCGCCTGAGACAGGCACATCGCCGCAAAGGGGACGCTGAAAAGGAACAGCACGAACAGCAAATAGATGCGAAGCGTCGTGCTGCCGAAGTAATCGCCCAGCAGGTCACCAAGCGTGCGCAGCGAGGTCAGCCGGGCGGCAAGCCAAACCCGCTTCTGCGTGATGGCAGCGCAAAGGGCGATACAGATGAGACCGACTGCGACCTGGTTGTATTGAAGGCCGAAGGTGGCGAGCAAAAGCAGATGATCGGGAAGGCTGAGGCTGGCCAAGGTAATGCCGGCGCCGGCGAAGATGATCACCCATGGCGGCAATGCCAGGCCTGCGTCGACGAAATCACCGGGTTGCTGGGCGTGACGGCCGCTGATGGTCGCAAGGTAAAGGCCCAGGACCGCGACGATGCCGAGCACGGAAACCAAGAGCGGGGTCATATATGGTCTCCCGGCGCGCGTTTTGAATCTCGGTCATCCGAGCGGAAGTCCCGGATAACGTCGAACGCTTCGAAGGCCTGCCGTGCCCCGTACCGGGTGATCATGTAGAAAACGACCACGACCCCCGTTGTGATAAAACCGATGCTCAGCGGCAAGAAGTTGTGCGCGGCAAATGGCGCGCTGACCAGCGACAGAACAACGAACAACACAAGCGCGAGTCCGTAGATGACCAGGCCGAGCCCTAGTTCTCGGGGCGAGAAACCCGTCCCGTAGACCACATTGACGATCACGTGAGCGACAAAGCCCGCCAGAATGGCCGCGAACCCGGCAAGGATATAGGGTGTTCCGCCGCGGCCAAATCCATACTCAAACAGGATCGCGGCGGGCAAGGCCACTGCCAACCAGCAGGCCATGACCAAGGCGTGTCGGTCCAGCGCTTCGTGTTTGCCGAGCGGGGTCATCGGTTGCTCTCGCTAGTTTCGTACGCGCTCAGTCGTCCTTGTCCTTCGGCGCATCCGAACCCTGGAAGTTGCGGAACGACATGCCGCCGGCGCTTCCGAGGTTCTCGATCGGCAGTCCCAGGTCCTTCATGAGACCGTCGACGAAGGCGACCTGGGTGCGATATTTCATAGCGGAATTGACAACGCGATCCGTCATGTTGCCGCCGCCCGAGCCGCCCTCGCCGCCACCCATTTCGGACGGGCTGTTGAGGCCCGGCAGGCCGTCGACCTGGAGTATCTTGATCGATTCGATGTTTTCCATCGGCTTCACTGTCTCGCGGATGATGCTTGGCAGATTGCTGACGAGGTTTTCGTAGATGGCACTGCGTCTGCTGGCATCCGAACGGGTGTTTTCGGACTCGTTGAGCATACGCTGCCCGGCGGCGTCCTTGGCATAGCGGACCTCGGCCGCATTGGACTCGGCGATTTCCGCCAGCGCCCTGAGTTCCGTGGCTTCTTTCTCGGCCTTTGCCGAAGAAACGACGCGTTGGGCGTCACGCTCGACCCTGGACGAAGACTGAATGAGCTCGATCCGCTTGATGCGTTCGGCCACTTCTTCTTCGCGTGCGCTGTTGACCTGCTCTTCCTGTTCAACCTGTTTTTTCAGAGCTTCCGCGGCCTGGGTCTTTGCGTAGGCTTCCTCGATCGACTTGTTGATCACCGCGATCAAGCGCTCCTTGTCGACGATTTCGACTTCCTTCTGCTGCTCGATCTCAAACTTATCGACAAACTTCCGCGCAGCGATGCGCAACTCGTCGATCTGGCGGTTGGCGGCGATCGACGCGTCCTGGATCTCCTGAAACGCCTTGGTTTCGGCGAGTTTGATCTTCTGGTTTTTCTCGATCTCGAGCTGCACGATTTCCTCGTCGACCCTCAAGCGTTCGACATCGACATCGTAACGTTTCTTCAGGCGTGCCTTTTCCTGGTCGGCCTCAGCAAGTTCGTTGCTGATGCGAACCTCTTTCGACTTCGCCACGGCCAGCAATTCAATGGTTTTGTCGGTCTCGATTCGATGCGTCTCGGTCACCCGCTGGTTCTGCAGTTTGGCCTTGTCGATCTCGGCCGATGACGTCGTTTCGATGATCGACAGCTCCTGACGCGAACGGATTTCAGACTCCTTCACATGCTGCTCGTTATCGATCCGCTCTGCCTCGATTTCCCGGCGGTTCTGGATCCTCTGCATCTCGAGCTCGCGGCGCGACATGATCTCGGTCATCTCAGTCTCTTGCTGCTTCTTAATCTCCAATGACCGCACCTCCGACTGAGTGTTGATCCGTTCGGAATCGATGAGTCGGTCCTTGGCGATACGAATCCGCTCGCCTTCTTGTTCGCTGCGGATCCTGGCGTTCTGAATACTGATTGTGGAACTAGATCTCTCGGCCTCAATCTCGGCCAGTTGGGCTGCTTTGCGGATTTCGATCGCTTGCGTTTGTTCGATGCGGGCGTATTCGAGGTCACGCTCGATCTCCAGAGACCGCTGCTCGGTTTCGAAATCCTTGAGCTTTATGCTGATCCGCGACTCGTTTTCGATGCGGTTGCGAAGCTGGCGGCGCTCTTCGATCTGCTCGGTCAGCTGCGTCAGGCCTTCGGCATCGAACGCATTGGAGGGATCAAACACGGAGATGTCGGTCTGGTTGAGGCTCGTCAGAGAGGCGTTTTCAAGCTCGAGGCCATTCGACCCCAGGGTCGTCGCCGCCAGGGCGGCCACCTCACTCATGTAGCGGCCGCGGCTGGTGTGGATTTCGTCC
>NZ_RZQA01000702.1:0-3483 GCF_004022915.1 Mesorhizobium sp. M7A.F.Ca.US.006.04.2.1 | reverse complement strand
CATCCGACAGGTTGAAGGTGTGCTTGAGGATCGCCAGCCCCGCCATCAGCCGGGTCGGCAGCGGCGGCATGCCGGGGCCGTCCGAATAGACGGCGCCGAAACGCTCCTCCAGCACCGGCCGGTCGATCGCCTGCTTCATGTTGATGATCTGATCGAGCCTGGAGCGGAACAGGTCCTGCTCTCCCGTCTCGCGTGGCTTGGACATTCGCCGTCCCCTCGATTCGCCGCCGCCGAACCGAGTGAATCACGCTCCGCAGCACAAGGGAATCGCAAAACCGAATTGCAGGAAAACAGCGTCCAAATACCGCTAATCCTGCAATTCAAAAGACGCTATCCGCCTCAATCAAAAGGCCAGATCAATGGCTTGCGGATAGTTCACGGTCGACGAGCTGGCGGCCACGCATCAGGCTGGAGATCCATCAGCGTTTACATCGTTTTTCAACGGGCGGCTCAAGCTCCGTGTTGTTGCGCGGCGCGCAGCTTGTCGAACGCCTCTTAGACCGTCGTGTGCCGGAAGAGGATATCCTCTGGAATTTCGGCATCGACATTCCGACATCACACATCCGTGATAAAGGCGTTTGCGGCTCGACGGGACCCTCCAACCCGAGGTCGCGAACAGAACCTGAATGACTGCCTCGTTTGCTATATGCGAATTGTCCGTGGGCGCCGCCAGGAGCTGGAACCGGCCAATCGACTTTAATTCTGGCTAGCTGTGCCCAGAATCGAGAAAAACGCCGGATTCATGCAGGCACAGCGGCCAATTTGCAGGAACCACCCCCCTGGGCACTGCTACTTATCTGGAATGAGGGGACTGTGGAGCTTCCGTCAAAAGGAAGCCAGATGTTCCGGGTTGAGGCCGTAGATCATCGTGGTCGTGTGAACATGAAGTGATGATAAAGCCGGCAAACAGGGAGGATAAAATGAGCCAATACTCATATAATCGTCGTGCGCTTATGAAGGCAATGCTGGCGATTTCGGCGACCCCTTGGGGGATTAACTCGAGGGCGTTCGCCTCGTCGTGCGACGATCGCATCCTGCGAATCGGCGGACTGGGTGGAGGCCCTGATTCGATGAACCCCTTCGCCACTTGGGGCTCCTTTTGGCCCTTGGCTATTTGCTATGATTTCTTGGTCTGCATAGACGCCCAGCGATACGACGATCGAAAGGGCTTTGCCCAATCTTGGTCCGTCGCCGACGACAACCTCACTTGGACCTTCAAGATCTGGCCCGGCATGAAGTGGTCGGACGGCCAGCCTGCTACCGCTAGGGACGCGGCGTTCACTTATAGTTATTTGCACGATTCCATAGGCAAGCCCGACGAGCTAAACGTCGGGTGGAACAGCACCAGCGGTCTTGAGAACGTCGAGTCCATCAAAGCGTTCGACGACGAGACTTTGCAGATCGTGACCAAGTTCCCCGCGACCTGGCCAATAGACAATATCATAATGATCGTTCCCGAGCACATTTGGAAGGACATCAGCTATGCTGACGCACGCGTAACCTTCCGCAACGATCCGCCTTTGGTGGGTACGGGACCTATGATCGTTTCGGAGTTTCACCAGGGCCAGTTTACACGCCTGACGCCGAACCCCTATTTCCGTACGGGGAAGCCCCAAATCGCGGGGGTGATCCTGCGGTCCTTCGATGCCGCCGATCCGATTGCGCAAGGTCTTAAGAGCGGGGAACTCGATTATGGCAACTACCTGACGTCCGCCCAGTGGGCTGATCTCTCGAAGGATCCCGACATTGTAGTCGGTGAATCCCGCATAGCTCAGAAAACCTATCTCGCCTTCAACACCGCTTCGGGAGATGGCGCAGGTAGCACCAAGGCTCTGCAGGATCCGGCGTTTCGCGATGCGCTCGGCTACGCGATCGATCAGAAGGCCATCGTCGATCGAGCCATGCGCGGACACGCCGACCCTGGTGTCGGACTCGCAATGCCGGTGGCGGCCGATTACTATTCAGATCTGAACGACATCAGGCGCCACTTCGATCTCGCCGAAGCCAACCGCCGGCTTGACGCCGCAGGGTACCGGGACACGAACGGCGATGGCATTCGGGAGGACAAGGACGGGAAGAGTTTCCAGCTAGAGCTGGTGTCTGGACCTTCAGCAAATATAGAGATGCCGGTCGCGGCAGTGCAGTTTATCGCTGGCTGGTTGGAGCAAATCGGTATCCCTGTATCGGTGACTCGGCTCGACTCCGGTGCGCTGAGCGCCCGCGCCGCAGCTCCGGCGAAAGGCGGCGGAGGGTGGGATCTGCTCATTTCCGATACCTGGCAAGGCCCAACACCTAAAGACCTGCTCATCTTCGGCAGCAGCAATTCCATCGGCATCAAGAACAAGGCGTACTGGACGAATGCGGAGTTCGACAAACTGTTCGCGGAGGTGCAGGTCACCGTTGACCTCAAGAAAAACCAAAAGCTGGTCGACCAGGCAGCGCGACTAATTTATACTGAAGCGCCTTACATCGTACTATGTTACCCCACCCTGCTCGAAGCCCACCGGAGGGATTGCTTCGAGGGTTGGGGAAAGCAAGGCATCATGTCGATGGACAGCTACTTCCCATTCGATCGCTTGAAGCCGGTGCCCGCGCCGTGAACGGAGGGGGAGGGAGCCGTCACATCCTGCGCATCATCGTCAGGGCCTCTATAACCCTCCTGATGGTGGCAGTCCTGAACTTCATCCTATTCCGAGTTATTCCAGGTGACCCTGCATCTCTTTTGCTTGGCGGGGCGCGCGTCAGCGTCACCGCCGAGCAGATTGAGGCGCAGAACCAACGTTGGGGCCTTGACCGGCCGCTGTTCCCGGACCAGGCGGTCGACTACCTGTCGGCAACACTCCGCGGCGATTTCGGCTACAGCTTCAAGTTCAGGGGCAGGCATGTCGCAGACCTGATAGCGGAACGCCTGCCGGACACCATAGTCCTAGTCGGGGTTGCTCAGATAATGGCAATCGTTATTGGGGTGATGCTTGGGATCTACGCAGGCTGGCGCCGGGGAGGAGCCGGCGACCGTATCGCAACCGGAGCCTCTCTGGCGCTCTATTCTACGCCGGCTTTCTGGCTCGGCATGATCCTGGTGGTAATCTTCAGCACGGCATTGGGTTGGCTCCCGGGCTATGGTGCATACTCGCCCGGCCTGATCACGGGCTCTCTTGGTTCGTTCCTCGACTACCTGCAACATCTCACGCTTCCCGCCACTGCGGTGGCGCTTGGGCTAATCGGCCAGTACGTCGTCGTCGCTCGTGCCGCAATGAGTGACGTACTCACCGAGGATTACATGGTAACCGCACGGGCGAAAGGGCTGACCAACGGTCAAATGCTGATGCGTCATGCATTTCGCAATGCAATGCTACCGGTCGTGACCTTGATCACCCTCAATATTGGCTATGTGGTCGCCGGGGCCATCACTGTCGAAGCCGTTTTCGCCTGGCCGGGTATCGGCGGGCTGACGGTGGAAGCACTCAACGCACGGGACTACCC
>NZ_RZQA01000701.1:0-3493 GCF_004022915.1 Mesorhizobium sp. M7A.F.Ca.US.006.04.2.1 | reverse complement strand
GCCCCATCCCTCGTGGCGCAGTACAGCCTGGCTGCGTCGCAACCCGTGGTTCGAGAACGAATTGGTGCCTCACCTGCGCACCCGGGTTTCTGCTGTCCTGGGCAGCGCGGCTGCTCCTCACGAGCCGGCGGCATGATAAGCGTGCGGTGGACTCGGCACCGGATCGTCCGAAAGTTCTGTCCGTGTTCAGGGAGACCCGTCCACGCGTTGCTCCCGTCAGTCGCTTAATCGGGTCAGCACCTGGCCGCGGTGCAGGGCCACGTGGTCGGTCTTGCTGCTCTTGATCTCGTATTGAGGAGACTGCGGGCTCGCGTGATGCGTGTGGCCTTTATAGTCTATATCTTGGGTATGAATCCGAATGATCGTTCCGTGGACGCGACCTGCCTCCGAGTTCCAACTCACCCGATCCCCGACTTCAAATGTTTTCGTCATCGAGACGGTCGCGGGTCGGCGTCGTGGTGCCTTCTTGTGTTCCGTCATTTCTCGGTGCTCCGCCTGGGTAGGGTCAATTTTGGCGCATTTGGCTGAGGCTTGGCAGTCACCCGTTCTTGCCCATCGCCTAGGCTGGCGCCGCACCCGAACCCTTATGTACGCGTCAGTTTGCTCGACATCATAGCAGGGGATTGATGATAGGGCAGGGGCGCGGACCGCTTCCCCCCTTGCGCAGACTCAAACAGGCGTGATGCCAAAGGGCAACGCACATTATCCTCCACGAGGAGCCATCGGCCAAAGGTGCGCCGTAGTGTGTACAGACCGATCCAACGGCGAATATTTCCTCGCCCCGACGTGCCAGCAAGACAGGCTCGTTGCCGACATAGCCGGAGAGCATGGCGCCATCTGCGAGTTGGCTCAGAGGGATGCCTTTGCCGAAGTCCGGACGGTCAGTATCAGGTGTATCGGAGTTCATGAAGGGCCTCCTTACTCAGGCCGACACCGTGGACATGCAACTGGCTCGGGGGACGGCACGACGAAAATCCTACAGCGGGCAAAGTCCTTGTCACGTTATTCAGCTTGACCGAGCGTATCGATCGTTCGAGCAACGTGATCAATTCGACATCACCCGGTTCAGCCGATCATTTTCAAGCAGCGAGCGGGTAGCCCCGCCGAAGATCCACTCCCTGAACCTGCTATGACCGTAGGCGCCGGATATGACCAGATCCGCACGCATTGCGTCGGCCACATCGGCGATCGTTCCGCCATCGGATTTCTCCGGAAACACTTCCGCCTTCGCCTTTACGCCGTGAAAAGAAAGGAAGGCGACAACATCGTCCAGGCTATTCGAGGTTTCATCGGTCGCGTCATCGTCGATCGTGGTTATACGAACCTCCTTGGCCATTTGCAGAAACGGCATGGCATCAGCAACCGCACGCCTAGCTTCACGGGTGTCCTTCCACCCGACAAGAACCTTGTTGATCCGGATATTTTCCTGGTTGGTGGAGGCGACAAATACAGGTCGTCCTGCCTGAAGGATTAGATTGCCCAGGTCGGTGGAACGATGAATGTTGCCAGAAGAGGCACCTTCGGGCGACGCTGTGACAATGAGATCGGCCACACGCGCCGAGTCGATCAGCAAGCGGGTCGGATTGCCCACCGTCCCGCGCCATTCCGTCTCAACCGTCGCGCCAGCAAGACCTTCGAATTCCGCGCGGAGATCCTCGAGTCGCCGCTCGATGTTCTTCCGCTGGCGCAGCATGTTCTCACCGTCGAATGCGACGCCTCCTTCCATTACGATGGGTGGGGGAACATCGGCAGCCGAAAGGCCGATCAGACGCGCATCGAACCGCCGAGCCAGATCGACACCGAGCTTGATGACAGGAGCAACCATACCATCGATGTCGAGATTGAGAACGATTGACTTGTAGGCCATTGGACTTCCTTCCGGGATTGGGTAATGAGCCTCGGCCAAGGACGAACGGCGACGTGCCGCGAAAATGCGCCGCGACAACTGGTATCAGGCGTTAGAAAGGCGTCCTGCGCTGGGAGCCGTCGTCGCACCGATCATCGCAACGAAGCAGCTCGTCGCCTGGCGCCGCCCGTCAAAGCTCCTCGCCCTACTCAAACACGAGATTAGCTGTGCCTCTTTTTGCGATCAGCATTCGCCGGGCATCCTGGATTCGCTCAGCCTGTAGTTTGGAATAGGGGCCCATCGGCTTGGTCGTTTTGTTACCGCGACGGACCTGACAGTACCACTGGCTGCCGTTCGAGAAGATTTCAACCGAGGTCGGCGTCATGTTGGACGCTTCCTTGCCGACCGTCTTGATGATTTTGACGAACGTTGAATAATGTTGCGCGGGCGCGACCGTGCTCATACCGTTAGTGGTGCTAAGTTCCTGTTGCACTGTGGACATAATTCGAACTCCTTTCGATCATGACGGCATTCCGCTCAGCCATTTCTGATTGCGCTCTTCTTCGAACTGCGGTGCCCGAGAGCGCTCTGCTAGGTCGCCATCTGGTGCTCCATTTCCACCTCGGCCTCCAGACTTTCGATGTCGCGGAAGATCGAAGCGACAGCCAGCGTGCGTCCTTCGCGCTTGAAGCGCAGCAGGCAATCCCTGGAGGCGATATTCCCATCGACCGCGATCTCGTCCCATCGCTCCGCATGACCGACATAGTTGATGGGAACATCGTAATGCTGACTCCAGAAGAACGGCACGCCGTTGAATTTGTCGCGTTGGCCGAGCATGTTGAGGGCCGCGGTTCGTCCCTGCCTCTCTGCAACCACCCAATGCTCGACCCGAATTGTCTCACCGCTGTGGGGATCGCGCCATCGCGCAATATCGCCGGCCGCGAATACCCCTGGCTCGCTCGTTTCCAGAAAGGCGTCCACAACAACGCCGTGATCAACGACCAGCCCCGCCGTTTCGGCAAGTCTGATCCGCGGCCGCACGCCGATGCCGACGACGACGAAATCTGCCGCCAATGAGCCGCCACTGCTGAGATTTACCTTCTTGGCGTCGATGCTGCTCGCTGTATTCTCGAGATGGAATACGACGCCATGCTCTTCATGCAGGGCGCGGATGAAGTCGCCCATTTGCGGGCCGAGGACGCGCTCCATGGGTCGTTTTTCCGGCGCCACGACATGAACTTCGATCGCGCGCGCGCGCAGAGCCGCGGCAACTTCCAGGCCAATGAAACTGGCGCCAAGCACGACCGCGCGACGGGCAGTCGCGGCATGCTCGATGATCGCCTTGCAGTCTGCGAACGAGCGCAGCGTGTGAACGTGCGGCAAGTCGGCGCCGGGGATGGTCAGGCGGACGGGTTCGGCGCCGGTCGCAAGCAGCAGCCTGTGGTAAGGAACCCTTCTTTCATCAGCGAGGACGACCTCGAGGGAACGCAGGTCGATATCAACGGCCTTCGTGTCGAGACGCAGGTCGATGTTGTTTTTTGAATAGAATTTCTCCCCGCGGAGCGGAATCCAGTCCTCCGGCGATTTTCCCGCGAGGTAGTCTTTGGAGAGGTTCGGCCGGTCGACGGGCGCCGATTGGTCCTCGCT
>NZ_RZQA01000700.1:0-3500 GCF_004022915.1 Mesorhizobium sp. M7A.F.Ca.US.006.04.2.1 | reverse complement strand
ACTCAGCACCATAGGCAAAAATGTACCATAGCTGAGCTCACCGGGTCAAGAAAAAATTCCTATCGTGTCAGCCCGTTGGTATGCGCGGATCCTGCACCAGGTAGAAGGTCCATCTGGGCGTGTAGTCGGTCATCAGGAATTCGAAGCTGGCGGTTTTCAGCGGGTCGACCTTGCCATTCCTGAACAGCAGCCGGTCATAGGGTTCGAAATCGCGATCGAAATCGGCGAAATTGCTCGACCGGATATTGTCCGGCGTCTTGTTGCGCTGGTCGAAGGAAAGCCCGTCGCCGAACACGCTCGGCTGGTTCAGGATCTCCTGCAATTCGAACTGGAATTCGACCCAGGCCTGGCCGCTGTTGTTGAGCACCTCGATGCGCATATACATCATGCCGTTGGCGAATTCGCCGGCCTTGCCGAAGGCCTGGATCGGCTTTGTCGTGCGGATCGTCAGCGTCACCGGCGTTGACGAAGTCAGCTCTTCGGTGATGACGAACGGATCGTCCTTCGTGCCGATGCCCGAGGCGCCGGTGATGTGGAAGCCGCCAAGCTCGTCGGAGAAGGAGTAGGCGCCCGCCGCCCAGACCTTCACTTCGTCGGCGGCAGCGTGATGCGGCGCCAGCATCAGAAGGGCCAAAAGGAGCGCCCGGCGGATCCGGCCGGGCGGGAAAAGAAAGCGCGTCGATGAAAAGCCGGCTGGCCCAGGAAAGCGCATGGCGTGAAGTATGGCCGATAAGCAAGCCGTCGAACAATTAAAAACGCGCGCCTCGCAGGCAATGGCGGGCGAAAAGCAGTCTTCCAGCCTCGCAATGCGCGACTTTTTGGCCAAAACGGCATTGTCACGTATGCGCCGGTTTCCTGTCGTCAATTGATGCGCTATGCAGCGCGGGAGCCAGCAAGATACCCGAATGGGATAAGCCAGTGCGGAGGGGTTGATGAGCGACATCGAACGCGAAAGCATGGAATTCGACGTGGTTATCGTCGGTGCCGGGCCGGCGGGCCTCGCCGCCGCCATCCGCCTCAAGCAGGTCAATCCCGAGCTTTCGGTCGTCGTCCTGGAGAAGGGCGGTGAGGTCGGCGCCCATATTCTCTCCGGCGCCGTCGTCGATCCGATCGGCATCGACCGGCTCTTGCCGGGCTGGCGCGACGAGGACGGCCATCCCTTCAAGACGCCGGTCACCGCGGACCATTTCCTGGTCCTTGGTCCTGCCGGCTCGTTCCGTCTGCCCAACATTTTCATGCCGCCGCTGATGAACAATCACGGCAACTACATCGTTTCGCTGGGCAATGTCTGCCGCTGGCTGGCGACCAAGGCCGAAGCGCTCGGCGTCGAGATCTATCCGGGCTTTGCCGCTGCCGGCCTGCTCTACAATGAGCAAGGCGCCGTCACCGGCGTCGTCACCGGCGACATGGGCGTCGAGAAGGACGGAACGCACGGCCCGGGTTTCGCACCCGGCATGGCGCTGATGGGCAAATATGTGCTGATCGGGGAGGGCGCTCGCGGCTCGCTCGCCAAGCAGCTGATCGCCAGATACAAGCTTTCCGATGGCCGCGAACCGGGCAAATACGGCATCGGCCTGAAGGAACTCTGGCAGGTCAAGCCGGAGAACCACCGGCCGGGGCTGGTCCAGCATTCCTTCGGCTGGCCGCTTGACTTGAAGACCGGCGGCGGCTCGTTCCTCTACCATCTCGAAGATAATCAGGTGGCGGTCGGCTTCGTCCTTCATCTCAATTACAAGAATCCCTGGCTGTCGCCGTTCGAGGAATTCCAGCGCTTCAAGACCCATCCGGCGATCGCGGCTACGTTCGAAGGCGGCAAGCGGCTGGGCTATGGCGCGCGCGCCATCACCGAGGGTGGCTGGCAGTCGGTGCCGAAATTGTCCTTCCCCGGCGGTGCGCTGATGGGCTGTGCCGCGGGCTTCGTCAACGTGCCGCGCATCAAGGGTTCGCACAATGCGGTGCTGTCCGGCATGCTGGCGGCCGAGCATGTCGCCGAGGCGATCGGCGCCGGGCGCGCCAACGACGAACTCGCTTCCTACGAGGAAGCCTGGCGCGCGACCGACATCGGCAAGGATCTGAAGAAGGTGCGCAACGTCAAGCCGCTGTGGTCGCGCTTCGGCACCATCGTCGGTGTCGGCCTTGGCGGCCTCGACATGTGGCTGAACACGCTGTTCGGTGTCTCGCCCTTCGGCACGCTGAAGCATGGCAAGGCCGACTATGCAACGCTCGAGCCTGCCGCCCGGCACAAGAAGATCGCCTATCCGAAGCCCGATGGCGTGCTGACTTTCGACAGGCTGTCCTCGGTGTTCCTGTCCAACACCAATCACGAGGAAAACGAGCCGGTCCACCTGCTTGTCGGCGACATGGAGCTGCAGAAGCGTTCCGAGCACGATGTCTTTGCGGGCCCCTCGACGCGCTATTGTCCGGCCGGGGTTTACGAGTGGGTCGACAGGGACGGCAACGCCGCCGCCGATCCCACGGCCAAGGATGTGCGCTTCGTCATCAACGCGCAGAACTGCGTCCACTGCAAGACATGCGACATCAAGGACCCGAACCAGAACATCAACTGGGTGCCGCCGCAAGGCGGAGAAGGCCCGGTCTATCAGGGCATGTAGGCCCGCGCCGGCCGCAGCGTGCAAAGGTCCCGACGATGGCTCGGGGTCTCCCGTGGCATGTGGAACATTAGAACTGTTGAAACTGCCGCGCGCTTATGGTTCCATTCCTTGACGATAAGGAGATGGCCAATGCGCCTGGCGGTTCTGGCATGCCTTGTGGCGATCGGTGCGCTGTTCGGCTTGGCTTCGGCGGCCTCGGCCGGCACCAGGGTGGTGGTCAAGACGCGGACCTACGACATCACCGGGAACACGGGGCTGGCGCTAGTCCAGGCTATGGACCGCAAAGGGCCGAAGCACGGCTTCATGACGCATGCCATCGCGCTGACCGGCTACGCAGTGGATTGGGACCTTGACACCAGCCAGGACAATGGCGTCTGCCGCTTGCGGCGTGCCAACGGCACGCTCAATCTCTTCTACACATTTCCGCGTGTCGCCTCGGCCACCACCCCGACGCTCCGGAAGCGCTGGACGCGGTTCTTCGCCGGCGTCCGCGCCCATGAGGAAACCCATGGCCGCATCGCCAGGGAGATGATGCGGGCCACGGAAAGATCCATCTCCGGCCTCAGGATTGCCGACGACCCGTCCTGCTACAAGACACGTCGCGAGGCACAGCGACGCATCAAGGCCACCAATGCCGCATATGAGGCCAAGCAGCTCGCTTTCGATGCGCGCGAGCATCGCGACGGCGGCCATGTCCAGCATCTCGTCATCGCTTTGGTCAGGCCCTGATCCTTCAGCCTGGCGTCTTGCCGGCCTGGACAATGGCCGCGGTCGCGGTTTCATGTTCATCGAGCGGCTTTTGCTGATTCAGCCTGAGCGAGAACTCCACCATGACCGGAAGGTGATCCGAGCCGGTGTCTTCCAGCCGTGTCGCCGAATGGATCGTCA
>NZ_RZQA01000006.1:0-28454 GCF_004022915.1 Mesorhizobium sp. M7A.F.Ca.US.006.04.2.1 | reverse complement strand
CCCATTTACCAGCACAAGCCGGCCGGCGCTTCGTTCTTCGAACTGTCGCGGCTGATGGTGGTGGGGATCGATTCCGCCAAGGGGCAGTTGATCCAGAAGGCGCAGCTTTCGCCGAACGGGCCATGGCCTTCGGCCTGGTCGTTCATCGCGCCCGGCGCCTGGGTGATCATGACGGCGGGGCTGACCAGGGACGGCCGCGTCGCGGTGGTCGCGCAGCCATCGGGAACCACCAACCTGTCCTTCATCACCGAGGACGCCAACCAGATCGGCCCGGTCGAGAAATGGACCGCGCCGATGAGCATTGGCACACCGCCCGGTGCCACCTCCTATCAGAAACTGACGATGGCGCGCGATGCCGATGGCCGCGTCGAAATCTTCCTCACCGACAATCTGGGCCGCATCTGGTGGATCTACCAGAACCCGGATGTGATTGTTCAAGTGCAGAAAACCATCACGCCGCCCGGCACGACGACGCCGATCGTCGTCACCGTCGACGAGCTCAGGCCGCCCGTCCAGCCGTGGAGCGCCTGGATCCAGCTGACCGGGCAGCTCGTGGCGATCACGGCGCTGCGCCAGGCAGACGGCCGCATCGCGCTGTTCGGCATCAACTCCGCCCTCCATCTCTATCGCTGCCAGCAGGCCAAGGCCCAGGCGCTGACGGTCGCCGACTGGACGCCATGGGTGCAGATCGACGCCGGCTACCCCTTCACGGAAATGGCGCCGATTGTCGGTCCGCTGGGCGGCACCAATCTGTTTGCCATGACGCAGCAAGGCCAGGTCCTGCACACCAAGCAATTGCCGGCCGGCTCCGATACCTGGACGGCCTGGGCGACGCCCGGCTACAGCAGGGTCCCCAAATACACGCTCTGCGCCGGCATCCAGGGCGATGGCGACATCATGCTGGTCGCCTCCGACCAGCAGCATGTCCACTCCTTCAACGCCCAATATGACGCCGCGACCCAGAACTGGTCGGGATGGCGCGATTTCAGCGGCTCGGGCGCCAACACCCGCCTGTCGCTCGATTACAATGCCGATGGCCGCCTTGCCCTGTTCTCGATGATGGTCCAGAACGACGGCACAAATGGTCTGTGGACCATCAACCAGATGGCCATGGACAGCTCCGAATGGGAGTGGACGTGGACGGCGCTGGCCACCAGCAACCTCAAGCAGATCGTCGTCGTGCGCGACCTGACGCCGCCGGTCTGACGTCAGGCAGCGTGACAGAGGCGAAGCAGGCGTATCGGCTCGCAGCCTGGTCCCGGTCGGAGAAGGCCGGGCTCGGCTTCCGCGCCGCGACAGAGGCGGATCTGCCGTTCCTGTCGCGGCTCTATGCCTCGACGCGCGTGGAAGAACTCGCCGTGACGGCGTGGACCGAGGCACAGAAGGCCGAATTCCTCGGCATGCAGTTCCAGGCGCAGCACGCGCATTACCAAAAACACTATCCCGAGGCCGACTGGCTGGTGGTGGAACGCGCCGGGCTGGACATCGGCCGCCTCTATATCGAGCGCTGGCCGAGCCAGCACCGCATCATCGACATTGCCTTCCTGCCGCATCATCGCCGCAAGGGCTACGGCACCGCACTGCTGCGCGATCTCATCGACGAGGCATGGTTAGCCGGCAAATCAGTATCGATCCATGTCGAGAAGCACAATCCGGCCAGGTGGCTCTATGTCAGGCTCGGTTTTGCGGTGGTCGAGGACAAGGGTGTATACGATCTGATGGCGTGTGCGGCGCCGAGGGGCGGGGCGGGGTGAGACGATGGCTGTCCCGCTGGCGTCAAGGTTTCGCGCCGCAGCGCAAGCGTCGCCTCAAAAAGCAAACGTCGCCTAGTTGAACACCGCTTCGTACAGCCGCCCGGCCGCATCGGCGGCGACCGGCACGATGAAGATCTCGTGGCTGCCGCTTTCCCCGGTGAAAAGGTAGGTCGCCTGCGGCAGCGCGATGTCGCGCGGGCCTCTGAACAGCAGCGAGAAACCGCCGCCCGGGCGCGGGCTGGCGGCGATGGGTTTGACCGCGCTCAGTTCGAGCGGGATCTGCTTGCCCCCGGCTTCGATGGTGAAGGTTTGTCCCTGCTCGAAATCCGATACCGACGCCATGCTATCAACCTCAATCCACCTTGCAGGCGGCACTGTCGCCGCTTCGCCGCAAGCTGTCCAGAGGCGGGCAGGCGGCGGTCGTGTTCCCCAAGACAATCGATCGCCGCAAATCCCAAAGATACAGCACCGCCTGTCCTTTTATGCGCGCAAGAGACGCTGTAGTACTTTGTCCTGCGCGGGATTCCTTTCGATCCAAGATCAGCGCAAACAAAGCATAGATCCCGGCTTCGGGACCATTGGCAGCCTGATGGGCGTGCGGGAGACGGATGATGGCGGATGCAAAGACGGACGTGACGGGCGATGCGCTGCCGCTGTTCTATTCGAGGCCCGAGGCGCTCAATCCGGCGCGGCACGGCTCGCTTGGCCTGACCGCGCGCAGTGACTTCGGCTTCGCCCGCTCGGCGCACGCCATTCCGGTGGTCGCGTCGGAAATGCCGGCGGCGATGCGCTCCTACCCGATCGTCTTCATCGGCCCGGCCAAGTCGCCGGTGATCATCACCGGCGTGCGCCAGAACGAGAATTTGTTCGTCGATGCCGACGGCAAATGGACCGGGCCGCACTACATCCCCGCCTATGTCCGGCGCTATCCTTTCATCCTGGCCGAAGACCCGACATCGGCCGGCCGGCTGACGCTGTGCGCCGACCGGGCCAGCAATCGCATCGTCGACCAGCTGCTGGCGCCGTTGCGCGACGACAAGATCCTGCCGTTCTTCGCCGGCAACGAGCCGACCGAAGCGACCAGACAGGCGCTCGCCTTCTGCAACCAGTTCCAGATCGACTTCCGAGCCACCCGCGAGATGGTCGAAAAGATCGATGCGCACGGCCTGTTTTCGCCGCGCCAGAGCAAGGTGACGCTGGAGGGTGGCGAGGTGCTCAACCTCACCGACTTCCAGGTGATCGACGAGCCGGCCTTCAACAAATTGAGCGACGAGGCGTTTCTCGACCTGCGCAAATCAGGCGCGCTCGGCCTGCTCTATTGCCACCTCGCCTCGACCAACAGCTGGACCTCGCTGGTGCATCAGGCATCGCTGCGGAAGGCGGATGGGGCGAAGGGCTGACTGTGAAAAGCTTGCGCGGTCGATCGTCTGGGCGGACAGGCGGCTAGGCAGCAACCCTTCTGTCGTGCCGCCCTTCCCTGATCTCCTCGGCGAGCTTGTCGCAGAACGCGTCGAGATCGCCGGGATTGCGACTGCTGACGAGCCCCTGGTCGGTGACGACTTCGGTGTCCTCCCACAGACCGCCGGCGTTGATCACATCGGTCTTGATCGATTTGTAAGACGTGACCCGGCGACCCCTTACGATGCCGGTCTCGGCGAGAAGCCAGGGCGCATGGCAGATCGCGCCGACGACCTTCTTGGCCGACCAGAACGATTCGACGAAGTCCAGGGCCTTTCGCTCGACGCGCAGCAGATCCGGATTGATGACCCCGCCAGGCAGGACGATCGCGTCATAGTCGTCCGACCGCGCCTCATCCAACGTCTTGTCGACAGGAATCTCCCGACCCCAGTCCTTGAGGTCCCAGCCTTTGATCTTGCCGCTTGCGAGCGACACGACATCGACCTCGGCGCCCGCCTCGCGTAATTTTTTGAGCGGAACTTCAAGCTCGGATCGTTCGAACCCGTTTGTCGCAAGGATAGCGACGCGCTTACCGGAAATATCCTGCATTGGTTTTTCTCCATCGTTAGGTGGTGGAGGGCTAACGAGGCGAGGCGGGAAGCGTTCCTGGCTGTAATTTTATGTGACATGAGAGGCGGATGGACGAAGCGCAGTTCGGCCCAAGCTCCCAGTTCGACAATGTCCAAAAACGAAAAAGCCGCGGCGGACCGCGGCTTTTCGATGCTTGATTTCCTTAGAGGAAATTGGAGCGGGTGAAGCGATTCGAACGCTCGACCCCAACCTTGGCAACCCATTGATTCGACGACGCTTTTCGTCACGCCAAGTAACTCCTTCATCCAGAAAACGATTGTCTATGGGCGCGGGGAGCGGAACGATCAGTTCCGTCGAGTTCCGTCGAAAACCGCGCCCTGCGGCTCCCCTCGGAAACCCGGCGAACGATCAACGAAGAGGACCCGGATACCCGGGGGAGCAAATGGCCACGACCAGCAAGAAGCGCCTTACGAACCAGTTCCTTGAACGCATGACACCGCCTAAGACCGGTCGGCTAGAGGTCGGTGACGACTTGTGCCCCGGTTTAATCCTACGGGTCTCCGATCAAGGGGCGAAATCCTTCTCGGTGATCTACCGGGTCCTCGGCGAGGGCGGCCAGACCGAATCCGGCCGCCATTTAGCCGGCAAACAGCATCGAATCACGCTTGGAAGATGGCCGGTGGTCAGTCTGGCAGACGCCAGAGAGCGTGCCCGGGCAATCTTAGGCAAGGCCGGCGCCGGCGCAGACCCGAGAGCCGAGCTGGCCTCTAGCGTGCGAGAGCGGCGGGCAAATACATTCTCGGCGGTATTGGAGCGACATATAAGGCAGGACGCAGCAAGGACCATATCGAGCTGGCCAAACGTCGAGCGGGTGTTGCGCCTGCACGTTGTGCCGCATTTGGGTGACACACCGATTGCGGATATCCGGCGATCCGACGTGCACGAAATCATCGACAACATTGTTGCAAGCGGCCGGATTGGAACGGCGCGTGAGGTCCGCAAGCAGATGTCACGCATCTTCAACTGGGCGGCCGACCGCGAGCTCATCGCCAACAACCCACTTAGCGGTATGAAGCGAAACGATCTGGCGCGAAACACGGAGGCCGGACGCGCGCTTAGCGACATCGAAATCCGCTCGATCTGGATGGCTGCGGACGATTTGCGTTATCCGTTTGGCTCGCTCTATCAGACGCTTATGCTTACAGGCCAGCGCCGGGCGGAGTGGGCCTTTTGCAAGCGTTCCGAGATCGATGCAGACAATCGGTGGCTGGACCTTGGCAAGGAGCGCTTCAAGAGCCGTCGCGAGCACATCGTGCCGATGTCGGCACCGCTCTGGGCTTTGTTCGAGCGGCTGCCAGTTTGGACCGGCGCCAACGACTACTTTGTTTTCTCGTCGCGGCATGGTCGTGTTCCAGTTGCCGGCTTCTCCCAGGGCAAGCGTGCGCTGGACGACCTGGCCCAGGAATATCTGCGGAAGGAACTGGGCAAGCCGGAAGCCATCCTCCAACACTACCGCATCCACGATTTCCGGGTGACCTGCGAAACCCGACTAGCGCATCTGGGCTTCAACCAGGAAGTTCGCGACGCCGTGCTCGGCCATGCCAAGCCGGGGTTGCAGAAGACCTACAACAAGCACGACTACCTGGAGGAGAAGCGGCGGGCGCTGCAGGCGTATGCTGAACACGTGCTGACCGTGGTTGTGCGTGGTAGCCAAGGGCGGCTATCGACTGCGGCCTAGAGCGGAAAAGCAGCCGGCGGCGTGGCCACGGTGATGGCTGGAGCGGCGAGCAGATCGGCAGGCTTCAACATGTAAACGGCCAAAGCATCACCGGCCTTGCATGTCCGTGAAAGCTTATTAGATGCGTTTCACAGCCAGCATCGATCGTCCGACAAAGGGATGGCCGAACGTCCTTGGCGACCGGAGCATCCGACTTGACAGAGAAAATCGCTGAGGTTGGGGAGAATCCATGTCGTGCACCATCTGAGGGAGAAACCACTACCATTTCATCTCAGGACGCGATGGAGGTTGCACGCCGCGTTCGGCGCGTTAATCCGACGGGCGACCCGAAGAGAGATACGCCCTTAATCGGCAAAGAGAGCAGCCTGTTCGAAGCAATGAAGCGAGCCGAACAAGCGCACAGAGATGCCCTGGGGATCGAGGCTGCGGCTCCACGCCAAAGGACGGCAAATCGAAAGCTGCTAAAGGCGCTGGAATCAGCTTTGCATGCCTTGGAGAATTCGTCGGTCAATCTGGCAATGATAGACCTCGATCTCGACAGGTCGTATGAGGAACCAGACAGCAATCGTGACCTGCGCGGCTTGCTTAAGAGAGCCGTAGCTGGCCTGAGAGCGGACGAGCACCTTATCCCCACGACCACGGACAGGTCTCTTCGCACTCCGATGAAGGATGACGCGGGCAAGGAGGTTCGCGTCAAGACCAGCGGTCTAAAGGCATTAGTCGGCGTGCTATTCGACTACGTCCGAAGTGAGACTGATATACCCTGGAGCGATCAATCGGACGAAGACGGGTCGATAGTCAACAATGGCGTGAGGCTGGCAAAGAAATTGAAGGCATCACGGAAAACGAGGTCGACTGTGAAGAAAAGGGCATCGGCACCGGCTCTCATGATGGTGTATGAGGTGGCCCGGCTCATCGACCCCGGATACACTGTCGACCAATGCTCGAACGCCATGCGGCCGCGCTAAACTTTGCACCCCTCGCCGGGTTAGCGCTTTTGCCCTGAGCACATTCATCACGCATTCCTCCGGTCACTGGTTACTGGAGGTGAAGAGTGGCAGATCGCTTTATCAGCATGGACGAGGTCATTGACCGGATCTCGTTCTCCAAAACGCACATTTATCGCAAAATCGCGGCAGGCTCGTTTCCGAGGCCAGTACCCCTTGGGCCACATAAAATTGCTTTCCTTGAACGGGAGATCGAGCAGTGGATGGCTTTGCGATTGGACGCGCGCGACTCTTTTGAGGGGGTACACGAGCGCAAGCTGCGCGCGGCTCGTGCCGCCAAAGGCACTCAATGAATCTCGGGTCGAAGGTTGTGCACCTCGAGGTGCCGTCTGGAGCGGCCGAAGGGGTAGATGGGCAGCAAGCCATCATGCCCGAGATGACGCCGGAAAAAGGCGACGGCATGGACGACAACAGTTTGCATGCGTTCCTGACAAGTCGACTGCCTCTGGCCTTGGTAAGAATTGACAAACGCGCCAGCTCAAATCAGCGATCAACATACTGCCGCGTCTTCAGAGACATTGACCAGGCCGTAGCATGGGCTCAGGCGAGCAACCTGGAAGGCGATCATATCTACGTCATCAACAATGCGCCGCCCGAAGGGTGGGCACCCCGGAATGGAAACCCACCAAAGGAAGCTGAGATCGCGCTGCGTACCCGGCTTCAGGTTGATCTTGACCCTGCAGGCGAGGATCATGATACCGCCCGCAAGCATGCGCTGGAAGTAATAGGGAGCATGCCATTACAGCCCACGATGATTGTGGACAGCGGTCGCGGTATTCAGGCGCACTGGGATTTGGTCGAACCCACAGGCGACATGCAGAAAGCGAAATCCGCAAATGAGGCCCTGATCGCTTGGCTACGCAAAGCGACCTCGCCAATGTTGGTAAAAGTTGACGGTGTTGCAAACGCGAATCGGATGATGCGCCTTCCGGGCTGCATCAACCACAAGACCGGCCGGACTGCGGCTATCATTTCAGCCAGTTCGGACCGCACTTATTCGCTCGAGCACTTCGCTGCCTTTTCGGTTGTAACAGTCGTGCCGGTGTCGTCACCGGCACGAGACGACAAGCCGTTCCATCCGAACTTCGCAGACAAGGTCAGCGGGGCGGACCCAAGCCCGATGCAGCGTGATCTCCTGCACGCGTTGTCTCACCTGACACCTGGAGATTTGGATTCGGTACCTGACTTGGCGAATCTTCCGACAGATTTGGCCCGGATGCAGGCGCGGCTGGGTGTACGAGGACCGAAGGACGTTAGGCTAAGCGGCGACGGTCAGGCGATCAGGGTTCCGCTTGACGAGGCGGGATATACTGAGAGCGAGGCTTCTCTTGCCTTTGCGGGAGAGTGTGTCCGAAGCGGCGCCCCATTGGAGCTCGCACTCTCCTTTCTGGTGAACGCCCACTGGGCGATCGGAGGTCATGCCAGCCGCCAGAACGACAAGTTTCGTGCGGCGCAGCGGGCGCTCGCAGAGGCGATCCTGAATAATGAGCCGGCGCCTCGCGTTGCCGGTGTCGACGGCGCGCCGGCATTCAGCCAAGAGCACCTGGCGCTGACTTTTGCCGAGGCGCACTGCAGCTCCATGCGCTACGTTCCGGAATGGGATCAGTGGCTCGTTTGGGATGGCCATCGGTGGGCAAAAGACAAGACCCTTGACGTTCACGACCGGGTTCGCCACCTGGCGCGCGACGCTGCCCGCCGAGTTGACAAAGCTTCTGAAGCTTACAGGCTCTGCTTGGCGAGTACCAGCGCTGCCGTTGAGCGCCTCGCGCGCTCCGACCGGCGCCTGGCGGTGCCGGCAGAGATCTGGGACGGAGACCTGAGGGTGTTGAACACGCCGGACGGCATCGTCGACCTCGATACGGGAAAAGTGCTTTCGCACGATCCCAGTGCGCATTGCACGAAGATGGCCCGCGTTGGCCCCGCAGGTGAAGGGATTGCGCCCGAACGTTTTCTCCGCTTTCTGTCGGAAGTGACTGACGGCGATCAGGAATACGTCGACTATCTTCAGCGGATGTGCGGCTACTTCCTCTCCGGCGAAACGTCGGAGCATGCATTGTTCTTTGCGTGGGGCACAGGTCGCAATGGCAAGTCGGTGTTCGTAAACACGGTCCGATTCATCCTGGGTGACTACGGTACATCCACGGCGACGGACACGTTGACCGCCAACAGCCAGCCGCAGCACCCGACCGAATTGGCTGATCTTCGCGGAGCGCGGCTCGTCACGGTGCAGGAGACCGAGGACGGTCGGCGATGGGCTGAGGCCAGGATCAAGCAGATGACCGGTGGCGATCCGATCAAGGCTCGCTTTATGCGGCAGGACTTCTTTGAGTATCTCCCGCAGTTCAAGCTATTCATTGCCGGAAACCATCGGCCCGGTTTTACCACAGTAGACGAGGCGATTCGGCGACGTATCCATCTGCTGCCGTTTACGGTCACCATTTCCGAGAAGAACGTCGACCGGAATCTGGAAGGAAAGCTGCGCGAGGAGGCGCCGGCCATCCTGCGCTGGATGATTGATGGGTACAGTAAGTGGCGCGCAGACGGACTGGAGCGACCTGCCCGGGTCAAGGCTGCCACACAGGAGTATCTGCAGGATGAAGATCTACTGGGCCGATGGATCAGCGAGTGTTGCGATCGTGATTTGACCCACAAGGAACCCGTTGCGGACCTCTTCGAGAGCTACATGATCTGGTGTCGGGCAGCCAATGAACGCGCCTTTTCTAAGAAGAAGTTCAGCTCAAGCTTGAAGGATCGCGGCGAGCGGCATGACGACACCGGCGGAAAACGCGGGTTCATCGGGCTGAGGCTGACCGCCGATGCCCGGGCCGCCGTGCGGAGTGCTCGGTCGGTCGTTGACGCCCCACCGTTCTGAGAGACGTCATGCGGATTATGCGCATGTCCTGCTTTCCCAAAAGAGGGGGGGCAGGTTGGCTGTGTCTTTCTGTTACAAAGCAGGGCGTCCGCATAAAGCGCATGATCTCCCCCTGTCTGTGCTCTCCGTCCCGCTGACTGCTGGTCGCGCTAACCTCGTCGAGCGGTCCCACCTTGGCGCATGTGCCAGCTCCATGGCCGCGTGTCACAACCGCGCCCAGCCCCGGCGGATGGTCGTCCGGGCACCGCAAGGAGCAAAAATGAACGACAAACTTTCTCGGAATACAGATCTCCGTCTTGCACTCGGTGAAACCGACAAACGTGAAGAGTGGGAGCAGTTCTATGAGCGCTACCCTACCCTGCGCGTCCGGCACGTATCACAGGCGATCCGACAGCGTACCCCTCTCCGATCGCGAAATTCCCTCGGAGGAGACGGCTTCTCAGGGTTCCAAGTCACTGCAGATGGACGAAGCTACACCGTCGTCGTCGTCGCTGATGACCCAACGGAGTGGACAATATTCGGCATCCACACGTTTCGCTCCTGGGTCCAATCGATGCTAGACCCGATGGCAGTCCATCATATCCTCGCCCTTTCGCAGAAGGCTGCGAGGAGTACGCATACCGCTGACTTTGACGTTTAGTCAAAACTCTCTCGGTCGACGGTCCGCATATGCCAAGGCCGGCCTGGTTCCAGACCGGCCTTCTTCCTGGCTACATGGCGGACCACTCTTCCGCGCGATTGTCATGACAGCGGCGGACCGTATCTAGACCGGGATGGGCCGCCAGCGTTAGGTCTGCGGACTATGAGGGTCCGACGCGAATGCAAAAAGCGCCTCGCCCATGCGCGCGTCGATGGCAGATCTTTCAGAAGCGAGCGCCAGAAGCCGAAGCTATTTGCGCCACGGCCGCTGGATTGCAGCAATCGTCGACGTCCAGGCAACCAGAGCGCCGGCCAGCAGTCGACGAACCCAACTGGGCCTCGGTGGTGCAAGGCGCACAGCATCTTCGACATCCCGCCTTTGCACAGCGGCAATGGCCTCAGGTGACATCGACCTTGCCCATAGAACACGGTTGTCCGAAACGATGTAATGCGACCGGCAAGGAAAACTCCAGTTGCCAACGGAAGGGGTCAGCGAGACCCTGCCATTTCGTTCGACTACGCCCCATTTGGCGGGGTTCAGCGGCGTCACCACTTCAAGACCGCAGCCGCAACAGCAAAGATGGGTGGCCGTGGAAAAACGTCGCGAGACGTACAGTACGCCCGCCTCGACATCGTCGGGGATGTATTCGACGAACCTTGGCTGAAGACGATCAACCGGCGCCATCAAGTCCCTCGGTGATGATTTCGCCGCTTGCGATGGAGTATCCGAGGTAGACCGACTGCCGGCTATCCCGATAAATCGTCGCCAGCTTCTTCCATTGCATGACCGCCAAGGCGGCGTTCAGCGCGTTTAGCTCGGCGACCTGGATGTTGCTGGTATATTCATTGGCGCCGCCGGCGTCGTCGGCATAGGAAATATGCGGTGCGGCAAGGCCGCGTGTTTCGGGCGTGCTGACAGTGACACGTACAATGCCCCCAAGGCGCCCATCGTCGACTGTCACGCCCATGCCGGCGTCGACGAACGAGATGCCATTGGCCACCAGATAGTCAATGACTGCGCGTTTGGCGTGACCGACATCCATGCAGACGAAAACAAAATCGAGGCCGGCCAGCGCCCCGACGTTCGTCTCATCGAGAAAAAATGCGTGCGGTTTGATTCCGCGGTGCAAGCGCGAATAAATACCAGCAAACCGGTCGACTTTCAGCATGCCATCCTTCAGTTCGTCCAGACTGGCAGCTCCTGGTGCGCGGAATGCGTTGTGCTGGGAAAACACGTCTCCATCGAAGAGATGGATTTCGGCGACCGAGCTCTTTGCGACGAGATCAAGAATATAGCTGCCTGTGCCGCCGAGGCCCGCAAAGCCGATCTTTTGTCCGGCAACCTTCGAGTTAATCGCGCCAATGCCGGCGCGGCTCGTTGCCGTGTCGACATACTGGAACACTGACTCCTCGGCCTCGGCTGCGATAGCTGAAAAAATCCGGGCTGTGGCGGTCGGATCGAGCTTTGCTGCCTCGCCGGCGATGCGCCCTATGTATGTCGTCATCTTGTGGTGGTAGTCGCGGTAGTCGGCCTTGGCGGAGAAGGTAAAGGCCGCATGCAGGCCAGGGGCCAGGTCCTGCGGCCCGGCTCCATTTTCGATCGACCTGATTTTGGCGCCGTCTGCATGGCACGGGTGTGCTCCAGTCCAGTAGCAGACATGCTTGCGGGGCTTCGCGGTGACATCCCCTAACAGCGACAGCGGCGAGATCAGTGTCGCGCGTTCTATGCTGCATGTGGAAGTGACAAAGGGGACGTTCCTGACAAGCAGGAAACCGTCCCGAATGTCGATGTCATAGCCCTCATTTTGCAGACGGAGCAAATCACGACTAAGAGCGATTGGTCGACGTGACATCGAACTCCATCCCGTCCTTGGTTTTCACCGACTGGCCTTCGACTAACGTGCCCGCCGGCTTGTTTCCTTGTCCGCGGGTGTACTGGACCGTGTACTGGATACCATCGCCGGTAGGATGGCCGGGAAAGGCGATGTCAACCACCTCGTCGAAGGAGATCTCCTCCTTCTTGGGCAAAGTTTTCGCACGTCCGTTCACGATGATCGTGACCGTCTTCTCTTTCCCGTGCGGGGCATTTTGTGCGGCGTCGGCGACGTCCATGGCTTTCTCCTTGATGCGGGTTCGAGCAATCAATTGCGAAATCGCAATCGATTTGATACCAGTATGGAGATTCGGGATAATTGCAAGATCGCAATCGATTCCTTTTTTGCAACGGAGACGACGTGACAGACAACTTTGATACGGAATCATTCTTCGCAGCACTGAACGCGACTCGCCTGATCAAGCAAATGACTTGGAAAGATGTCGCGGAGGCGACTGGAGTTGCCGCCTCCACACTATCTCGGATGGGCCAGGGCGCAAAACCCGATGTAAACGGGCTGGCTGCCCTTCTGAAATGGTCGAAGCTCAAGGCCGAATCGTTTATTCCTGGAACGACAGCAGGCGAGGCACCGGCACTAGCCAAAATCACCGCGCTTTTACGCGCCGACCCCAACCTCACGCCGACAAACGCCAAGCTGATGGAGGAGATTGTTCTCAGCACCTACAACAGGTTGAAGGAGAGCTAACTTGGCATTTCGGCATGGCTTCAAGGCTGAGGCAAACCGCATCGCGCTTAAAGTGCGCGATAAGATGGGGCTTGGGCCGATCGATCGAATCGATCCCATCGCGATCTGCGCCGAGTTCGACATTGTCTTGCTGAAGCTCAGCGAACTCGACTGCGACGCCAAAGCATTTCTCGGCAGGGATCAGTCCGCATTTTCTGCCGTGACCGTGCCGCGCGGTGCGACCACTGCGATCGTCCACAACGATTCGCACCATCCGCACCGACAGCGCAGCAACATCTGCCACGAACTGGCGCATTGCTTCCTCGGACATAAATGCACGCCGCCGCTGACAGCAAAGGGCGAACGCTCCCGCGATGGTGGAATCGAGGCGGAAGCCAACTTCCTTGGCGGCTGTCTACTCATCTCAAATGAGGCAGCGCTCAATATCGTCAGCCAAGGGCTGGTATCGGTTGCCAAGCAGCTGTACGGCGTCAGCCAACCAATGCTCGACTATCGATTGCGCGTCAGCGGCGCCCACACCATCCATGCGCGCCGGGTCGGTGCGGGCAGCCGCAATCGCGCCGGCGCCATTTCTTAGGCTGGCGTGACCTCGCCGCCTGTCGGGTCGGCGGACTGACCTCCATCGCGTCGCGATTGCCGCGGGAGGGACCCCTGCAAGGAACGGCGAGCCAGCTTTTTTGACCGGGGCGGGGACTCAGCCGGGTTCAACCGCCGAGGGATCGTACACTGGAAAAGTTATCCAATGTATGCCTGTCATGCATTGACAGAGAGCAATGTGCAATGTATCCCTCCTATACGTTGAATGATTGCGCAACAGACAACATAAGGGAGGCGACGATGACTATGGAAACCGAAAAGTTCACGGTGAACGTAAACAAGGAGGCGATGGCTGCCATTCGCGAAGAGGCTCGCGCCCAGGGCATCGAGGCCAGCGCTCTGATCCAGCGCGCCATCCATAAGCTCGCGATCGACACCGAGTGGATGGACAAGGCCACCAGCACGATGCTGAAGGCCCAGTACAAGACCATCGACAAGTTCGTTGAGCTCTCAAAGGTGCTTTTTGCCACGGGCCGCTTCGACGAGCACTTCGTGCTGACTGTGTTCCAGGCCGCCATGGAAAAGCCCGAGCTGAAAGCTCAGTACGAGCGCGCGATCGGCGGCGATGCTTACGCGGTCAAACTACCGGGCAAGACGCCGCTGAATATGTATCTCGGCTGGTACATCAAGAACGCGATCGGCGCCGAGCCCAAGGTCGACGCGAACAATCAGCCGGTGCGCGCACAGGTGCGCGGCGAACCAATCCAAAGCTACACTCTGTTGCGTCACAGCGGTCAGTAAGGGAGAAGGTCATGCAGATGACGATGGACAAGCTGAAGGCAATGTCGCCGGAACGGCGGGCAACGCTCTACGAAAATGCCAGGAAGCGCCTCGAACAAGGCGGTCAAGAAATTATAGACCTGATCAACGCGTCCGGCCTGCCGCTTCGTTCCGGCGGCATCACCTTCTCTGACCCGGTTCACCTCCGTATGGAAGAGATCGCATGGTCCAGTCAGGGCAAGAGACTCATGTTGGAAGCAACAGAGGCAGGTCTACCGGCCTTGGCAGGCGTCGAACCGTTGATCGTCGCTGACCTTGGACCTCTCTATCACCCGCATGACCTTGGGACCGTCGACGCCGGCTCCATAGTTGGTCAAGTGATGCGCCATCTCGGCTATGAACTCGTCGATCGCAACGACATGCCGCCGGGTTCCGTGGCGAAGACTGCCGCGACATGGAGGCCACGGGTTAGGTAGTTGACACGCGATGGATTGCAAAGCGCCATGGCGACGAGTCCGAGCACTTGTTCTTCATCATGATCTTTACGGATTCTCGGCCGCGCGCGCCTGGAAATGACAGATCTGTCTGGCCATCGAGGATGCGACAACGAAGCGTCATGGAGCGGCGTTAACGGCTGGTGCCGCTTGTAATTCGGGCAGGACGGCTGCCGCTTGCGTGGCCAGATAACCCTCGATCGTTTTCTTGGAGGCGAAGCTCTGCAATGCTCTAAGTGGCTCTGCGCGGATAGCGTCCTGCAGCGCGGCTATTCCCTCTTGAGTGATGTAGCGACGTTTCACCTTCGCGTCGTACTCATGGTATGGCAGTTCCATCAGGTTGAACGCCTTTAGCAGCGGCAAGACCCCGCTCTGGTTCAGTGCAACTTCGTTGCCGCACACCTGGTGCACGACGTCTGCCAACGCCGCTGCTGCTTCTGAGGGAAGGTTCTTGTCAGCTTCGGCAAGGGGCGCCCGGACAACTTCGCCTAGCGACACCTTTCCGACCACCATGTAAGCTGGCGATCCTTCTTCCTCCTTCTCAGTAAAGCGTCCCTCCTCAATGAAGTTCATGGAGCGCGCAGTCTCGTGCGACACGTACAGGTTGGTAGACTTGTTGGCATCGCCGAACGTGGTGATGTCTACAACTCCAGCGCGTTCCACGCCGACTCGCTCGACGGCTTCGATGGTCTCCAGCAGCATCGTCATGCGCCGCTCTTCGCGCGCATCGAGTAATGCCTTGAGTTCCGGGTAGCCGATGGCCGAGGTACGAGCCGTATAGCGGTAGTAGATAGTGGCCTCGATGATTACTGGCTCGGTTACCTTCTTGCCGGTTGGATCCGTGAAGCTCCGATTGCGTGTCTTGGTGCAGATCACCGGCCGGTCAAGCGCCGGCTCGACGGCCATAGCGAACACGGTTTTGCCGTCCACCTCATAAACCTTGCTCTCGAACGGCAGTTCTGGCGCGAAGTCTTGGCGCAGCAGCGTGGAGATGTCTGCCTCGTCGGCGATGTCCGCCGGCGGCGTGCCGACTATGACGCGGGGATTGTTGTCGACGCCAAAGACGAGAAAGCCGCCCTGGGTGTTGGCGAACGCAGCGATCGTGCGCTCATAGGCTGGAAGGTTGGCACGAACGAACGCCTGCTTAAATTCGAGCCGTTTACTTTCGCGGCTGGTCACTCTCAGCGTTCCGGCGTCATAGGCAATCAGATCGGACAGTTTTTCCGGCAACATCTCGTGGATCCTTGAAGCGTAGCTCCCGTCGGCGACACTTTCGTCGCACAGATAAGTGGCCGCCACCACCATGTGCTTTGGCGCGATCATGCCGGTATCGGCCGATCGCCGAATCGGCTCAATGCGCGCACGTTAGAGGCAAGATCTGTCTGGCACGAGTTCGCGCTGACCCTCCCAGGCTCTTTGACCGGAGGGCCACGGCCGCTGAAAAAGCGCTGCTGCTCCCCCGACGCTCCCCGAACACCGGACCAGCGCCGGCAAGACGCCCGCATCAACAGGCTTTGCGTCCCGGCACCCTAACCCTTACAGGAGTATGCCAGCCTATCAACTGCCCCGAGCGGCTGCGCTGGATCAGTTTGAACCTGTAGGCACGTTGTGCAAGTGTGGGAACGTGAGCAGGTGGAGGGAACGATGGTACCGTATCGTGCGCACAAGGATGCGATTGTTGGGGTGCTCCGCGACCGCGCCAAGCAACGTCGGACGATCTTCTACAGCGAGTTGGGCTCGGCACTAGGTATCCCAGCCCAGGGCCCATGGAAGCCAATCCTGGACGAAATATCTCGCGAAGAAACGTCAGCAGGTCGGCCGGACATCACGTATCTCGTTGTCTCAAAGACTACGAACTTGCCGGGTCAAATAGGATTCACTGCGGCAAGGCCGCCGTCGATGGACCAAACAAAGACAGCGCTCGGAACGATAGAAGCCGTTTTCGGGCACTACTCTTGAGCCACCTCGCCTGGCTTTCGTTTTCAATTCGAGCCCTTTTGCCCGGCTAAGAACCTGAAAGGGATGGGGCGAGCCTCTTAAAGCCCTACTGGGCAAAGCCTCTGAAACAAGGCAGCATCTTAATCGCTGCTCCCAGCCCAGAAAGGTCAAATTCGTGCTGGACCTCAGCACCGTCAAATAAATCTGTGACGCCAATCACAATGGTCTTTCCGGATATGGCCTGTCGGGTAAATTCTGGCACTTCTGAATCAGGAACGAAGGCAGCGTCGTTCTCCGAAGAAAGCGCCCAGCTCTGGAGGGGCGAAGGCAGTGATTTATCGACCCGATACCGCACGCTGACGTCATAGTTATCGCCAACCATATATTGCCCGATGTCGGTCAAAGCCTCTAAGTCCGGACCTCTGCAGCGCCAACTCAGCCTGGTATCTTCGCCAGGACTGTAAGTGACGATAAGACTCCGGTCTTCGTCGGTGACGCCGTCCTTCTTTTCTATGAACCTGAAACTGCCGATAGTGTCGTTTGCTTCGGCTGATATTGATATAAACGAGATGAGGCAGCATCCAAGTGCCGCCAAATAGGCGAATCGCATTGATATGACCCTCCCAGGCCGAGCGGTCGATAGCTGATGCCGACGAGCTCGCCCCCAGACAACTCTGTCACAATACCCTAATTTGGGGTACACCGATTTAGGGTTTTATTGAACAGCCAGTCTCAGCACTGGCGCTGCCCTTGTCCTCACTTCGTTCCGATCTCTACCGCAAGATGATCGTGCTTCTCGTTGAAGTGCGCAAGGATGCTGGCATCACCCAGGTCGAACTGGGTAGGCGCCTCGGGCAGCGGCAGACATTTGTCTCGAAGTTCGAGCTGGGAGAGCGGCGCCTGGACGTGGCCGAGTTCGTCACCGTTGCGAGGGCGATCGGTGCTGACCCTCTTGAGATCATACGGGTAGCGGAATCTGAAAGTCGCTGAGCGCGCGTCAATTAGTACCCCGATTGGGTTCCGGACGGCCGGCTACGTGGACGTCTGATCGGCTTGCATTTCGGTAGTTAGATTAAGCCGTTTCCGCAGCGCCGCCGCCAGCTTAGATGCATCATGAATCTTGGCGAAGAGCGGCCCAAGGTCTAGGCCGTGATACCGGCCGTATTCCTTACGTACGGGTTCCATGACGACCAGCTTCCAAGTGCTGGGCTCCAGCATGATGACGCCGGCGTCGAATAGCCGGTGCAGGTCGGCGCGCAACGGGATGCCGTTCCATCCTTCGTCGCAGCCGCCGCAGGACACGGGCAGAACGTGGGCAGCCTCCAAGGCCATCAGTGTCTCGCACCCGGTCACGAGACAGCGCGCACCGAACAGGTCGAAGACCGCGCGGCGAAACTTGGCTTGACCCGGGCGCTCCCAAACCTCGGCCAGACGGCGCTGGCGCTCGGCCGTGCTCTCCGCCTCGTCCTCCGGGCTGTCTATCAGCTGGAACTCCAAGTTCTCGAAGTATCGTCGGAATACGTTGGTAATCGGGTTGTTTGTCATAGGGCTCCCGGCGATCTCGTTCGCCAGGCGCCCAAGCGGCTTCACAGGGTAAGCCGCGCCCTCGTGCATCAGGAATCCCGTGCTGGATCTGCGCGTCTGCCCGTTGGGTTTGGGATAGCTCTCATAAAGCCATTCCCGTCCGTTGGCTTTGGCCAAGCGGATCGCGTCCAAAGCGTGGTTCCGTTCGAAAATTAGGTCAGTCACCGGTCGGCAGCCCTCCCATCGCTTTCGGATGCCAGTATACGCTATCGCGGGATTCCCGCGGCATGCAAGCCGTCGACGTACTCAGCCAAGGCGGGGGAGGACACCGTTTTCCCACCCGTGGGACGCAAGCCTTTCTTCTGGCCGGGACGGGAGCTAAGTCGCTGAAAGAGCGTTGCCGCACTGCGCTCCCCAGCGACCGGCCCAGCGCCGGTACGACCGCGCGCGCTCCCGGTTCCAATGCGAAAGGCATCTCCAATCTGATCGAATTGGACCGTGGGCTGCCCGCAAATCCTCACCTCATAGCAGCCCACCGTGAACTAAAAGTTTTCCCCATGAACTTCTCTGATTTTTATCCAAGTTGTTGATTTACAACAAACTACTGCGCCTTGACTGCCATGCTCATCCAAAACGGTATCTAGATACTCTTGGTCTGGTCGTATAAATTTTTGCCATTAGCAGCCCTTGATCGCACGGAGACCAAACATGTTCTGGAAATCACTATTCGCCCTTGCGAAGATCGAACCACTGCCCGCGGTCGTCATTATTGCCTTGGCGGCACTCATTGTCGTCGGCATCGCCCTCACAAAAATTCCGAGCTGAGATGGAGGCCGTAGCTCAGAGCCGGTGGTCGCGCCTTCCCACGGCCTGGATTCATGATACGGGTCTCAGGCTTTTCAGGACGGGACACCTCCTGGGTGTGTCCACCGCAGCGCTGAAGGTGCTCCTGGCAATCGTTGTCCGCGCCGAGAACAAATCTACCGCACAGGCAGCGCAAACCCAGGGATCTGCATGTATGTCATATGACGAACTGATAGACCTAACAGACTTGTCGCGCGCTATGATTTCGTCGGCGGTTAAGCTACTGACGAGTGCTGGCATCGTTATTGTAAAGCGGGAAGGCCGGGGTGGGAAGAATCGCTACTTTCTTACCGGGTATGGAGAAACGGATCGGTACGGTAAGATTCCCAACAAGACGCTTTACAGGCAGGCTCCGTCGGATCGGCTGTCGGCGCTTCATGAGCTCTCATGTCGGCGCGAGTCGGACATGAACGCACTGAAGCTCTACCTGCTCTTCTGCGCCTTTCGGGACGGAAAGACCAATGCCGCTATGATCGGGTACGAGAGGATTTGGATTTACACAGGAATCCCGGAAGCAAAAATCCGCCGTGCGATCTCTGTACTGATCGAACACGGCTTTATACAAGTCGATCGTGATCGATCATCGGCCGAAAAGAAGAACCATCCAAATCGCTACGAGATCCTGGGTCTCTGATGATCGCATGCCTACAGAACTTGCTCACAGTTTGGCGCACAGCCACAGCGAGAGCTCTAGCAATTTCTCGATGTATGGATTTTGCGTCATGCTGTGGTACGGGTGGCAGCCTATGAGCAACCTTCGCTACGACAAGCAAGGCGGAGCGTTCCAAATTCGTATTGCGTTCTGTTGGCAATTGATTTTGTCGCTGTCGCCTGGCGGGCTTTCTCTGCCCCGATCCGTGCTCCGTTGTTCTCTCATCGAGGTTGCATGAGCACGTTCGAAGGAATCAAGCCTGGTGCGCGTATCAAAGGCCTCGATGCCGCAGGTATCGCGGAGGTCGTTTCGGTTTCCAAATTCGGACCTGACGCGGTGAATCTGGTTTTCCGGGTCAATGGCAAAGTCGCAGAGCGGCTTGTCTACCGCGGCGAAGAAACCGGCTTTGAATTCGTAATGGCTGGCCGTACTTACGCCTTTGATGCGGATGGCGCCCTTCTGCGCTTGGCGTCCGAAGCATATCGCATTCGGCTTGCCCACCTTTTCGATCCCTACCTGGCGGTCAGTGCTTCACAGATCGAGGCGCTTCCGCACCAGATCACGGCCGTCTACGGCGAAATGCTGCCGCGACAGCCGCTTCGCTTTCTGCTTGCAGACGATCCAGGCGCCGGCAAGACAATTATGGCCGGGCTCCTGATCAAGGAGCTCTTGATTCGAGGCGACCTTGAACGTTGCCTGATCGTCGCGCCTGGAAGCCTTGTCGAACAATGGCAGGAGGAAATGGCCGAAAAATTCGGCCTGCATTTCGATCTCCTAACGCGTGATCAAATCGAAGCCTCCGTCACGGGAAACCCGTTCGCTGAAAAGAATCGCCTCATCGTTCGCCTGGATATGGCGGCTCGATCGGAAGAGCTGAAGGCTAAGCTCGGAGCGGCTGGGGATTGGGATCTGATCATCTGCGACGAAGCCCATCGCATGGCCGCGTCGTATTTCGGCGGCGAAGTTAAGGAAACTCAGCGTCACAAGCTTGGCAAGCTGCTCGGGACGCGAACCCGGAACTTCCTTCTGATGTCCGCGACTCCGCACAATGGCAAGGAAGCTGACTTTCAACTTTTCATGGGATTGCTCGACGCAGACCGGTTCGAGGGCCGGTTCCGCGAAGGCGTTCACAAAGCCGACGTATCCGACATGATGAGGCGGTTGACCAAAGAAGAACTCTATCGCTTCGACGGTACGCCGCTTTTCCCTGAGCGCCGGGCCTATACCGCTAGCTTCGCCTTGTCCCCTGTCGAGGCCAAACTCTATCAGGCGGTCACGACCTACGTGCGCGAAGAGATGAACCGCGCGGATCGGACAGGCGACGATAAGCGCCGGTCGAATGTGGGCTTCGCGTTGCAAATCCTTCAGCGCCGCCTTGCCTCTTCGCCGGCCGCGATCCACCGCTCGCTGGAACGACGCCGGAAGCGCCTGCAAGACCGATTGCATGAAGAAAGACTTATGCGTCAGACCGACTCGGCCCCACTAACCCACGCGCCGGTTCTGCCCAGCTATGACCCTGACGACATTGATGAGGTGCCGGGCGCGGAAGCGGAAGCCGCCGAGGAACAGATCGTCGATCGAGCAACAGCGGCCGCCACCCTTGCTGAGCTTGAAGCCGAAATCCTTATTCTGAAAGATCTCGAAGACCGTGCGCTGAGGCTGAAGCTTTCCGGCCAGGATGCCAAATGGCGCGAGCTTGAATCCATTCTCGACGAGCCGCTGATGCTGGACGCCGCAACTGGCCTGCGTCGCAAGGTGCTGATCTTCACTGAGCCGAAGGACACACTCGAATATCTGCAACAGAAGATTGCAGCACTTATGGGCGATCCTTCGGCTGTGGTCGTCATTCACGGCGGCATCGCGCGCGAAGCTCGGCGCGGCGCCATTGCCGCCTTTAATTCCGATCCGCGTGTGCGCGTGATGATCGCGAACGACGCTGCAGGTGAGGGCGTGAACCTTCAGCGTGGCGCGCATCTGATGGTCAACTACGACCTGCCGTGGAACCCGAACCGCCTCGAACAGCGTTTCGGCCGCATCCATCGCATAGGCCAGACTGAAGTTTGCCACCTGTGGAATCTCTGCGCAGCAAACACGCGTGAAGGCGAAGTCTATCGCCGCCTGCTTGAGAAGCTTGAAGAGGCCCGTGCCGCGCTAGGCGGCAAGGTCTATGACGTGCTCGGCGAGCTGTTCGAAGGCCACGCGCTACGGGATCTCCTCGTCGAGGCAATTCGCTACGGTGATCGGCCGGAAAAGAAGGCCGAGCTTTTCCGAAAGGTAGATGGTGCGGTTGATGTCGAAGCTATCGAGAAGCTGGTCGCCGAACGCAAACTAACCTCCGAAGGCATGAACCCGAGTTCGGTCGCCGATATTCGCGAACAGATGGAGCGCGCGGCAGCCCGTCGCCTGCAACCGCATTTCATCGGCTCGTTCTTCCGAGAAGCCTTCACGATGCTCGGCGGGCGGATTGCCGAACGCGAAAAAGGCCGATTCGAAATCCTGCGTGTACCGTCGATCCTGAAGGAACGCGACCGGCTGATCGGGCGTTCCGATCCGGTGCTTGATCGTTACGCGCGCATCACCTTTGAAAAATCCCTGATCATCGGACAACCGCAGGCCGAACTCGTGGCGCCAGGTCATCCGCTGCTCGAATCGCTGGTCGACGTTATCCTCGAACGTTTCCAACCACTCCTCAACCAGGGCGGCGTGCTGGTGGACGATGCAGACGAAAGCGTCGAGCCAAAGCTCCTCGTCTATCTCGAACATGCAATCCGCGATGGACGGGCCGGCCGGTCGGGTGAACCCCGCGCCATTTCGCAGCGGCTTCAGTTCCTGTTCCTGAAGGAAGACGGATCGGCGACCGACGGCGGACCCGCGCCCTATCTGGATTATCGCCCGATTACGCCCGAAGAGAGTGTATCCGTCGCTGACGCCATCGTCGCGCCCTGGCTATCGGATAATGTCGAGGCGCAGGCACTCGGCTATACCGTTCGGTCCCTGGTTCCCGATCATCTCAACGAGGTAAGGACGCGCCGGATCGCCGAAATCGACAAGGTCGAGCGCGAGGTGCGCGCCCGCCTTAATCGCGAGATCAACTATTGGGATGCTCGCGCCGCGCGGCTGCGAGAAGAGGAGCGGGCAGGCAAGGAACAGCGCATCAACGCTCAAAACGCAGAGGCGACGGCCGCACGCCTGGTAGAGCGGCTGCATCGGCGCCAATCGGAGTTGGATCGCGAGCGGCAGATTTCCGCTTTGCCGCCGGTCCTGAAAGGTGCGGCGCTGGTGATCCCTGGCGGGCTGCTGAAAGCCAAGGTCGCGTTAGCCACGGCCAGCAAGTCGACCGGATTCGCCGAAGACCCGATCCTGCGGGCTGAATCCGAGCGCAAGGCCATGCAGGCCGTGTTCGCGGCTGAACGCGCCCTGGGCCATGAACCACGGGACGTATCTGCCGAAAAGAAGGGCTGGGATATTGAAAGCCGCGATCTCCAGGCGGGCCATCTGCGCTTTATCGAGGTGAAGGGCCGTCACGCCGAAGGGCGTGACGTCATTTTGACCAAGAACGAAATCCTGGCGTCGCTCAACGTCGCTGAGGCTTTCATTCTTGCGATTGTTCAGTTCGATTCTGGCTTCGTGCATGAGCCCATCTATGTTCGCCGATTCTTCACAAGAGAATTGGGTTTTGCCGAAACGGCGGTGGTGTTCGACATCGCGGACCTGATATCGATTGGAACAAAGCCTAGTTAGGGCTGCGAGGAGCTTATATGGAAGAGCAGATAGCCAATCTCTTGCGGGCGGCTGGGGGGCATCTCACAAGATTTCAACTTTGGCAGGGTTTGGCGCTGCCAGACGATGAGCCCACGCAGGAATATTCGGAGGCAGAACAAAACCTCGTTGATCAGCGCCGTATTGAGCGAAGGCGAGGACGAAATGGCGGAATCTATCTAGTCGAACAACCTGCCGAGCCGGAGGCTGTGGATATAGACGCGCCGGTTCAACCAGAGGAACCGGCGGCCCAAGAACGCCGTCTGGAGAATGACTACTATCAGCCCGCTCTCGACCAAATCCTAGCCCACTGGACGGAGCAGCCCGGATTTACGCATGTCTTTGGAGCAGTGACTGCTGGTCAAGGACGCCGCCAGACAGGTGGGCGGTGGAGCAGGCCCGACCTCGTTATCTGCACCGTGTCGGATTGGCTATTTTCCTCCCGATCAGAGGGCGATGTTCGAACTATTGAGATCAAGCGCTTCGAGGCATTGGATGTCCTTGCGGTGTATGAGGCTGTGTCTCACAAATCGAAGGCGCACTACGCCTATCTTCTGATTGTGAATGTTCCCGACGAGTTGGATGACGATCAGAAAGGCGACCTTGAAGCTGTCCTCGCTGTCGCAGGTAAGCACGGCATCGGAGTCATAGCGGCTCGCCGAGCCGAGGATTGGTCTACGTGGGTCTTTGAGCTTGATGCTACACGAAGCGATGCGGACCATCAGTCGATTAACCAGATGCTTTTAGATCAGGTGCCGCCGGAGGTTCGCGACAGATTTCGAACGACACTTCGGGAAGTGGCGGTCAGGGTAGTGTTTTGAACGAGAAAGCTGTGCGTAAGAAACTCATCGAGGTTTCGATCCCCCTAGAAGCGATCAACGTTGCCTCCGCGCGAGAGAAATCGATCCGACACGGACACCCTTCGACGCTGCATCTATGGTGGGCCAGACGCCCTTTGGCAGCGTGCCGGGCAGTTTTGTTCGCGCAGCTAGTGGACGATCCTTCCAGCTGGCCTGATCGATTCCCGACTGAGGAAGCCCAGGATGTCGAGCGCCGGAGGTTGCACCGTATCATCGAGGCTATGGTGCCGTGGGAAGCCTCGAACAACGAGACGATCCTAAACGCAGCCCGCTGGGAAATCGCGCGCTCAGTGGCCTGGGGCCTTGGCGAAGAACCGCCTGCCCAGGGCGACGCCAAGGCCATCTTCGACTACCTGCAAAACAAAGCGCCACCGGTGTATGATCCCTTCTCGGGCGGCGGGTCGATCCCGCTCGAAGCCCAGCGCCTCGGCCTGCGTGCCTATGGATCGGATTTAAATCCAGTCGCAGTCCTGATTGGCAAGGCATTGGTGGAAATCCCGCCGAAGTTCGCCGGCAGGCCTCCGGTGAATCCGAAATCGCGCGTCGCGATCGCGCGCGGCGGCAAATGGAACGGCAAAGGTGCGGAGGGCCTCGCCGAGGATGTGCGCTACTACGGCCAATGGATGCGCGACGAAGCCGAGAAACGGGTTGGGCATCTCTATCCGAAGGCGAAACTGCCAGATGGCTCAGAGGCGACGGTGATCGCTTGGCTTTGGGCTCGGACCGTCCGCTCTCCCGATCCGGCGGCGAAAGGTGCGATGGTTCCTCTAGTCTCATCATTCATGCTCTCAACTAAGGAGGGAAAAAAGGCGTGGATTGAGCCCGAGATCGATCCAACGGCTAAGGATGGTTACCGGTTCAAAGTCATGACGGGGACACTTTCTAAGCCTGATCAAGAGAGGCTTAAGAAGGGAACGAAGGCTGGCCAAGGCCAGGCCTTTACGTGTGTTCTGACAGGCTCGGTCATTGATAGGACCTATGTGCAAGTCGAGGGCAAGGCCGATCGCCTTGGGGTTCGCCTGCTTGCAATCGTTGCCGAGGGCAATCGACGCAGAGTTTACTTGTCGCCGCTCGAAGAAGACGAGTCCCTTGCTAGGTCGATGTCTGATGACCCCGATATAAAAGATGCTCGAGAGGATCAGCTGTCTGCGGCTACGCCAACCCGTGCCCAACTAACGGGAGGCGTATGCTCCGCGTATGGCTTGCGCACTTGGGGACACCTTTTTACGGACCGACAGTTGATCTCACTGAGAACACTGACTGGACTAGTTGAAGGCGCCCGCGAGGCGGTCTTAGCCGACACCTTGTCGGCAGAGATTAGCGATGATTTGATACCACTCAGGAGTAACGGGCGAGGCGCAAGTGCATATGCCGACGCCGTGGCCACCTATCTAGCATTCAGCGTTAGCCGACAGGTAAATAGGGGCTGCACATTGAATTTTTGGGACAATACCAGCCAGAAAATCCAGCAGGTTTTTGGGCGACAGGCGTTCGCAATGACTTGGGATTTCGCTGAAACTAATTTCTTCAGCCAATCAACCGGCAATTTCCTGGATCAAGTCGAGTACCCTGTAAAATCAATCGCCAATTGGCCAATCGGAACTGCAACAGGCTTCGTAAGTCAAATCGACGCTCCCAAGAACAGCTTTCCAGTACGGCCTGTGGTAATTTCTACAGACCCCCCATATTACGACAATATTGGGTACGCTACGCTCGCTGATTTCTTTTACGTTTGGCTTCGACCCGCTTTAAAGAATATCTGGCCGGACCTTTTTCGCCGACTCACGACGCCGAAAGAAGAAGAGCTTGTTGCGACGTCGTTTAGGCATGCCAACCGAGCAAGTGCCGAAGAGTTTTTCATGCAGGGCATGGGACTAGCTCTAGGCGCAATGCGTGAAGCCGCTACCGAGAGCGAGCCCCTCGCCATCTACTATGCGTTCAAGCAATCTGAATCATCATCCGAAGGTGTAAGCTCGGCAGGATGGGCCTCCTTCCTTCAGGGCGTCATCAATGCTGGGCTGCTGATTGATGGAACATGGCCGATCAGAACAGAACTTACAGGAAATTTGAAAGGCAAATTGAACGTCCTCGCATCCTCGATTGTGCTTATTTGCCGCAAGCGTCGCGTTAGCGCCGACACAATCACAAGGGCGGAATTCATCCGCTTGCTCCGCCGCGAGCTACCGGATGCGATAGATGATATCCGCAAGGCAGGCGTTGGCCCGGTCGATATGCAGCAATCTGTAATTGGCCCGGGAATGGGTGTTTTTTCGCGCTATGCCAAAGTGCTGGAAGACGACGACAGCGCCATGCCTGTTAAGACTGCACTCGCGCTTATCAATCGAGTCTGGGAAGAGATTGATCAAGAGCTCGATGCAGCTTTCGATGCGGAAACGCAGGTCGCTCTCGCTTGGTTTGCAACCTATGGCTTCGATGCCCGTCCGTCTGGCGAACTGATCACCCTCGCCAACGCCAAAAATATTGGCACGAACGCACTCTTCGATTCGGGAGTATTCAAGGACCTAAAGGGCAAGACCGCGCTGACGCCTCGCGACGAACTGCCAAAAGCCTGGACACCAGCCAAAGACAAATCCCTCACCGTCTGGGAATGCGTCCAGCACACTGCGCGCGTCCTCAACGCTGAGGACGGTGGGGGCGCTGCTGCGGGTCGGCTCGTCGCTGAAATGGGGCCAAAGGCTGCGGAAGCCCGGGCGCTCGCCTATCGTCTGTTCGAAATCGCCACGCAGAAGGGTTGGGCGGCCGAGGCGCTTGTCTACAACGAACTGGCCCAGGAATGGCCGAGGCTCGAAGATTTGGCTACCAAAGATGCGACGGATGGCTCACGAAAGCCCGCACAGGGTACGTTGCTTTAAGGAGCGATCATGTCGCACGAGATCGAAGGTACCAAACGGGTCCGCGATACACTCGACTTCACGCTAAAGTCAGTGCTCGACGGCTTCGTCGAAGCGAACATGGAGGCGAAGCACGGGCAGCGCTGGCTGCATTATGCAAGCCGCTCTTCGGGACAAGGTCAGAACGACACGCTGGACGTGTACGGACTGTGCAAAACTATCCTCGACAATTGGAACGAGGTATTTGGCGCGCGGTTCGATCGGAAGCATGTTAACAAGGCACGCAGGCTTGTCTCGACGGTCTTTGAAGCCCGCAATGCAACAGCGCATCTGAATGTGCCACTGAGCGACCCGGAAGCGTTGTCGTTTCTCTGGGCGATTGTCGAACTAGCGATGCTCCTGAAGGCACCGGAAAAGACAATCGAGACACTTAAGGCCGTCTATGGGGCCCAGCGCTCTACAGGCATTGAGGCGGGCAGGATAGACCCGGCAACCCCGACAGAGCCTAAGCTTACAGTAGAGCCGGGATCGGCTCAGCAGATGAGCTTCAATTCCGAAAGTGGTGTAGCCAAAGCGCTGAAGCCGTGGATCGATGTCGCCTTGCCACACCCGGACGTGATTGCGAACCGCTTTAAGGAGGCCGAGTTCGCTGCCGATCTTTTTGCGGTGGATGCTGGCTATGCCGGCGAAGGCTATGCGACACCGAACTCTTTCTACGGAATTACTTTCCTGACCGAAGGCTTGAAACGCGTACTAACCACCGCGACACAAAGACTTGGCGCCAATGGTGGCGATCCGGTGATTGGCCTGCAGACCGCTTTCGGCGGCGGCAAGACGCACACGATGCTCGCGATCTTCCACCTCGTGAAGCATCTGCGCGACGGAGGCGATCCGCGCGGGCTGCCGGGTTTAAGCGATATACTTGATCGTGCGGGTGTGAATTCGCTGCCGAAGCCCAAGATGGCTGTGTTCGTCGGTTCGGCCGATGGCCCGGACGTTAGCCTTAAACTGAACGAGGGACCTCGGGTTCATACGGCTTGGGGATATATCGCATGGCGCCTTGCAGGCGAACCGGGACTTGCGCTTGTCGCAGAAGCTGAAGCAGCTCGCACGAGCCCTGGCTCTCGTATCATGGTTGAAGTCTTCAAACTTGCTGGGCCAAGCGTTATCTTGCTCGATGAGCTGACCATGTTCGCCCGCCAGCTCGACGACGACCGGTTCGAAGCTTTTCTCTCCTTCATCCAGTCGCTCACCGAAGCGGCAAAGATGGTCCCGGGCATCCTGATCGTCGGCTCGCTGGTCGAGAGCAAAGCCGAGGCCGGCGGACCGCGCGGCGAGGCCGCGCTGCTTCGTCTCGAGAAAATTTTCGGCCGTGTGCAATCAGCATGGCTACCAGCTTCTGGCGATGAAACTTACGAAATCATCCGGCGACGTCTGTTCCAGCCCCTTGATGCCGAAGGCGAGATGGCGCGGGACGAAACAGTCAGGGCTTTTCACGATCTCTACAAAAAGAACCCGGCCGAGTTCCCGCCTGAGGCCAGGGAAGCACGCTATCTGGAACTGCTCCGCCTGTCCTATCCGAGCCATCCGGAGCTGTGCGATCGGCTGTCGAAGGA
>NZ_RZQA01000069.1:0-12928 GCF_004022915.1 Mesorhizobium sp. M7A.F.Ca.US.006.04.2.1 | reverse complement strand
GTCCTTGATTGACCTGCGTTCGGAGCCCTCATCTCCGCCGATCGGCTATTGTGGGCGGCTGCGGAAAGTATATGATTGTCGGCTAATATTAATCGCCGGATTGCTTCGATCAGATGCTGCCGGATGGTTGCTGCCGGTTGACCTCTGGTCCTCCACGATCCGGATCGCGCTCACCAAGCGTGAGCGCGGCAAGGGAGGAATGCCATGCCGGACGTCAAATGGGCCATGAAGGCGCGCGAATTCATCAACTGCAACTGCGCCTATGGCTGCCCGTGCCAGTTCAACGCCATGCCGACATACGGGTTCTGCCAGGCGGTCGCCGGCATGGAAATCGAAAGCGGCCATCACGGCGACACCAAGCTCGACGGATTGCGGTTCGTCGGGATTTTCAGCTGGCCCGGCGCCATACACCAGGGCGGGGGCGAAGCCGCGGTGATCATCGACGAGAGGGCGACGGAAGCCCAACGTGGCGCGCTGCTTCGCATATTGGGCGGTCTGGACACCGAACCGGGTGCAACGATATTCCAGGTCTTTTCGACCACGCTGGAGAAGTTCCACGACCCGATCTTTGCGCCGATCGAATTCAACATCGACGTCGACGCGCGAACCAGTCAGCTGCATGTCGAGGGTATAACCGACGGTCGTGGCGAGCCGATCCGGAATCCGGTCACCGGCGCTGCCCACCAGGCGCGCATCGACCTGCCGCACGGCTTCGAATACGCGATCGCCGAGGTCGGGCGCGGCTGGACAAAGGCGACGGGCCCGATCAAGTTCGAGCTGGCCGATACGCACAGCCATTTCGCCAATCTGCATCTCACGCAGAGCGGCATCGTGCATTGACCTGATCCAATGGGCGACACGGCCCTCGAGGCGGTGCTGCGGCGCGATCGCGCGGTCGTGATGGCCGCGCTCGTGGTGATTGCCGTGCTCGCCTGGGCCTATGTGCTGTGGCTCGCCACCGACATGGTCATGCCCGGCTCCGCCTTGCCGGACAGCGGAGGCGGTGACATGGCCGGAATGGACATGTCGAATATGGACGGGTCGAACATGGGTATGGGCGGCATGGATATGGGCGCCGCCGTGGCGCCAGGCATCCGGGCCTGGGCATTGGCCGATTTCGCTTTCACCTTCACGATGTGGGCGGTGATGATGGTCGGCATGATGACGCCTTCGGTCGCACCGATGTTGCTGCTCTATGCCGGTGTCGGCCGCAAGGCGCGGGCGGATGGCAGGCCCATCGCTTCGACGGGATGGTTTTTTGCCGGCTACCTCGCCGTCTGGGCCGTCTTCAGCCTCGTGGCGACCGGTGCGCAATGGCTGCTCGCCCGTCTTGCCTTGCTCGACCCCTCGATGGCGACCGGCAGCGCGGTCCTCGGCGGCCTCGTCCTGATCGCCGCCGGTCTCTATCAATGGACGCCGATGAAGGGCGTCTGCCTGCGCCAATGTCAGGCCCCGATCGCGTTCCTGGCCGGCCATGGCGGATTCCGCTCCGCTCCGCTCGGCGCGCTTCGGCTGGGCATCGATCACGGCGCCTACTGTCTGGGGTGCTGCTGGGCGCTGATGGCCCTGCTGTTCGTCGGTGGCGTCATGAACGTGCTGTGGATCGCCGGCATCGCCATCCTGGTCCTGCTGGAGAAGACGGTGCCGACCGGGCAGCTGATTCCGCGCGTTTCAGGCGCGTTGATGGCTGGCATCGGGACCTGGATCGTCTTTCAAGCCTCTTGAGAACAGTCTTCGTCTGCGACCTGTATTGGACTGCAGCCGCCAGTAAATCGTCAGAAGACAATCTTGGGACATGGTAGTTCGCCCCACGCGGAGGTCAACAACCACGAGGTATTTGCCCTGGATGGATTTCGCTGCCGCGGCCGGTATCGGCCCCGCGTTGGCGTTGCATCAGCTTTGCCGCCTTTATTGGCCCCTGCTGACTAATTCGCGGGCGTGTTTGTCTGTAAATCAGGCATTTACGGCAATCGGTTTTCAAACTCTTCGGGTTTGGGTCATTTCCCTTGACCTCACAGGAATTATCGCCTTCGATGACATTTGTGAATGGGAGGCGGCGCGTCGGTTACGATGCGGGGTTTCGGGATGGGCCGGGATGAAGCCGCGTTCACACGGGAGAAAAAAATCAGGATTTACTCCTGAAAAACAGAGAAAAGGGTCTGTGGGTCATGAAACACATTGCTATCGGCATTCTAGGCGCCGCCACGCTTGGATTGATGGCGTCCGCCGCGTCGGCGGCCACGCTCGACACCGTCAAGGCGAAGGGCTTCATCCAGTGCGGCGTCTCCACCGGCCTGGCCGGCTTTTCGGCGCCGGACGACAAGGGTGACTGGCAAGGCATCGATGCGGATTTCTGCCGCGCTGTCGCGGCCGCCGTCTTCGGTGACGGCTCCAAGGTCAAGTTCACGCCGCTCAGCGCCAAGGAGCGGTTTACCGCGCTGCAGTCGGGCGAGATCGACATCCTGTCGCGCAACACCACCTGGACCATCAACCGCGATACGGCACTCGGCCTGAATTTCATCGGCGTCACCTATTATGACGGCCAGGGTTTCATGATCAACGCCAAGAAGCTGCCGGGCGTCAATTCGGCATTGCAGCTCTCGGGCGCAGCCGTCTGCGTGCAGAGCGGCACCACCACCGAGCTGAACCTCGCCGACTATTTCAAGGCCAACAAGATGGAGTACAATCCCGTCGTCTTCGAAAAGCTGGAAGAGGTCAACGCCGCCTATGATGCCGGCCGCTGCGACGTCTACACCACCGATCAGTCGGGCCTCTATGGCATCCGCCTGACGCTGGGATCGCCGGCCGACCATGTCGTGCTGCCCGAGATCATCTCCAAGGAGCCGCTCGGACCGGCCGTTCGCCAGGGCGACGACCAGTGGTACCACATCGTCAAGTGGACCTATTTCGCGCTGCTGCAGGCTGAAGAGCTCGGCATCACCAAGGCCAATGTCGATGAGATGAAGAACTCGGCCAGCCCCGAGATCAAGCGCGTTCTCGGCCAGGAAGCCGACACCAAGATCGGTACCGATCTCGGCGTCTCCAATGACTGGGTGGTCAACATCGTCAAGGCCGTCGGCAATTATGGCGAAATGTTCGAGCGCAATGTCGGCTCGGGCAGCCCGCTGAAGATCGCGCGCGGCATCAACGCGCTGTGGACCAAGGGCGGCCTGCAATACGCGCCGCCGATCCGCTGATCGAAATGTGATCCGGGAGGCAGATCATCTGCCTCCCGGTTTCTCTTTCCAGGGGACGGTCGAATGGCATCGCAGGACGTACTTCGCGAGGAGCCCAGCCGCGGTTCCTTCATCAACGATCCGAAAATCCGGGGCATATTCTTCCAGCTGCTGGTCGTCGTGCTGCTGGTGGCGGGCGTCTGGTGGATTGCCCACAACGTTATCGACAACCTGACGCGGTTGCGCATCGCTTCAGGCTTCGGCTTCCTCAAGGGCCGCGCCGGCTTCGATATCAGCGAGAGCGCGATCGCCTATTCGTCGGATTCGACCTATGGCCGCGCCATTCTGGTCGGCCTCCTCAACACGGTCATCGTCGCTATCGTCGGCATCATCACCGCGACAATCATCGGCTTCGTCATCGGCATCGGCCGGCTCTCGAAGAACTGGCTGATCAGGAAGATCTGCACCGTCTATGTCGAGGTCTTCCGCAACATCCCGCCGCTGCTGGTCATCTTCTTCTGGTATTCCGGCGTGCTGGCCGTACTGCCGGCGCCACGCGACAGCATCAATTTGCCGTTCGGCTCCTTTCTCAACCAGCGCGGTTTCTATTTTCCACGCGCCGTATGGGGCGACGGTTCATGGCTGATCTTCGTCGCCCTGCTCGTCGGCATCGCCATGGCGTGGTTCGTCGCGCGCAAGGCGCGGCAACGGCAGATTGCGACCGGCCAGCAATTTCCGGTGTTTTGGACATCCGCGGCGCTGATCGTCGGGCTGCCGCTGCTCGCCTATGCGCTGAGCGGCTTTCCCCTGAGCTTCGACTACCCCAAGCAGTCGACTTTCAACCTGACCGGCGGCTTTCAGGTCCGGCCGGAGTTCCTGTCGCTTTATCTGGCGCTGTCCTGCTATACCGCCGCCTTCATCGCCGAGATCGTGCGTGCCGGCATCAGGGGTGTCAGCGCGGGCCAGACGGAAGCCGCCGGTGCGTTGGGATTGCGGTCCGGATCGATCCTGCGGCTGGTCGTCGTGCCGCAGGCCATGCGCATCGTCATTCCGCCGCTGACCAGCCAGTATCTCAACCTGACCAAGAACTCGTCGCTGGCCATCGCCATCGGCTATCCGGACCTGACGGCGACCGCCGGGACAGTGCTGAACCAGACCGGCCAGGCCGTCGAAGGCGTGGTGATCATGATGGTGATCTATCTCGCCATCAGCCTTCTGACCTCGCTTGTGATGAACTGGTTCAACGCCAAGATGGCGCTGGTGGAGAGGTGAGGTAAGGACATGCAAGAACATGATATGTCCTGGGTGCGCACCGAAATGGTGCTGGCGCAGCCGGCGCCCGCCAGCGTCACCGGCCTCGGCGCATGGGTGCGCAAGAACCTGATCGCGTCTACCGGCGACACCATTTTGACAATCGTCGGCATCGCCCTGGTGGCGATGATCCTGCCGCAAATCATCAATTGGGCGTTCATCAACGCCGTGTGGACGGGGCCGGACCGGACCGTATGCGCCACGGTGGCGCAAGGCGGCATCCAGCCGGATGGCTGGACCGGCGCCTGCTGGGCTTTCGTCAATGCCAAGTTTGGCCAGTTCATGCTCGGCCGCTATCCCATCGAGGAGCGCTGGCGGCCGATCCTGGTCGCCATCCTGTTCGTGGCGCTGCTGGTGCCGATGCTGATGCCGAAGGTGCCACGCAAAGGGCTGAATGCGGTTCTGCTGTTCTTCGTGCTGCCGATCGTCGCCTTCGTCCTGCTGGTCGGCGGCATGTTCGGCCTGCCGCATGTCGAGACCTCGCTTTGGGGCGGGCTCTTGGTAACGCTCAGCCTGTCCTTCGTCGGCATTGCCGTGTCGCTGCCGCTCGGCATCGTGCTGGCGCTCGGCCGCCGTTCCAAGATGCCGATCATCAAGACGCTGTGCGTCGTCTTCATCGAGACGGTGCGCGGCATCCCGCTGATCACCGTGCTGTTCTTCGCCAGCGTCATGCTGCCGCTGTTCCTGCCGGAGGGCGTTTCGTTCGACAAGTTCCTGCGCGCTTTGATCGGCGTGTCGCTGTTTGCCGCCGCCTATATGGCCGAAGTGGTGCGCGGCGGCCTGCAGGCGATCCCCAAGGGCCAGTATGAAGGTGCCGATTCGCTCGGTCTCGGCTATTGGCAGAAGATGTATTTCATCGTCATGCCGCAGGCGCTCAAATTGGTCATCCCGGGCATCGTCAACACCTTCATCGGCATGTTCAAGGATACCAGCCTGGTCATCATCATCTCGATGTTCGACCTGCTCGGCATCGTCAAACAGAATTTTTCCGATGCAAACTGGGCAACCGCGCAGACGGCGAGGTCTGGCCTGATCTTCGCGGCCTTCGTCTTCTGGCTGTTCTGCTTCGGCATGTCGCGCTATTCAATGTACACCGAACGCCGGCTCGACACCGGCCACAAACGCTGAATGCATGTCGCCCAAAAGTGTATAGCGGTTTTGGGGTAACGACAGGCATCATTACCAACAACAAAAGAACAAGGGGATCCCTCTCATGGCCACCGAAAATGCCGTCAGCGCAGAAGAGATCAAGGTCAACGCCGCCAAGATGCAGATTTCGACGACCGATGTCGCCATCGACATCATCGCCATGCACAAATGGTATGGCGAGTTCCATGTGCTGAAGGACATCAACCTGAAAGTGATGCGCGGCGAGCGCATCGTCATCTGCGGCCCCTCCGGCTCCGGCAAATCGACCATGATCCGCTGCATCAACCGCCTGGAGGAGCACCAGAAGGGCAAGATCATCGTCGACGGTAAGGAATTGACCAACGATCTCAAGAAGATCGACGAGGTGCGCCGCGAGGTCGGCATGGTGTTCCAGCACTTCAACCTGTTCCCGCATCTGACCATCCTGGAGAACTGCACGCTGGCGCCGATCTGGGTGCGCAAGACGCCGAAGAAGCAGGCCGAGGAAATCGCCATGCATTTCCTCAAGCGCGTCAAGATCCCGGAACAGGCCAACAAATATCCCGGCCAGCTTTCCGGCGGCCAGCAGCAGCGTGTGGCGATTGCCCGCTCGCTGTGCATGAACCCGCGCATCATGCTGTTCGACGAGCCGACCTCGGCGCTCGATCCGGAGATGATCAAGGAAGTGCTGGAGACCATGGTTGGCCTTGCCGAAGAAGGCATGACCATGCTGTGCGTCACCCACGAGATGGGTTTTGCCCGCAAGGTCGCCAACCGGGTGATCTTCATGGACCAGGGCCAGATCGTCGAGCAGAACACGCCGGCCGAGTTCTTCGACCACCCGCGCCACGAGCGCACGAAGCTGTTCCTGTCGCAGATCCTGCACTAGGCCTTTCGATGTTTGCGAGGAGCCCGGCTGAAACACTGCCGGGCTCTTTTGCGTATGGGATAACAGGCGACCGTTCCTGTCGCGCTGGAGCGCTTTTGCAGAGCCGCTTTTCATGAAGAGACTGGGACGTTTTCTAGGCCTTCTGTTGATTGTCGTCGCTCTCGCCGTGACGACGGGCACCCTCGTGCCGCGGCCGCTGTGGCCGGCGGCCGCCGCCATGCCCGCAGCGACGCGCCACATCCTGGTGCTGAACAATCCGATCCACACCGATATCGCCATCCCGGTCGACGATGCCGTGCGCCGGCGTTTCCACTTCCTGGTCGACGCCGGCATACCGGCCGACAGGCCGGAGGTCCGCTACATCGTCTTCGGCTGGGGCGGTCGCGCCTTCTACCTGGAGACGCCGACATGGTCCGAGCTGAAGGCGGTACCGGTGATGAAGGCACTGACCCTCGACTCGTCGGTCATGCATGTCGATGTCGCCGGTGACATCCTCGAACCGCGTCCTGACATCGCGGGGTTCGACATCACAGAGGACCGGTTCGCGGCGTTGCTCGATTTCATCGATGCGAGTTTCCAGCGCGGACCGGAAGGCCCGATCCTCGTTCCGGACGCGGCCTATTCCAGGTTCGACGGCTTCTACGAAGCCAACGGCCATTTCAACGCACTGATCGGCTGCAACACCTGGACGGCGGCCGCCTTGCGCACCGCAGGCTTGCGCACCGGCTGGTGGAACCCGCTGCCTGTATCGCTCGGCCTGTCGATGCGGCTTTATAATTGAAGGCCATTCCGGCGATCAGCCGGCCTTGCGATCCTGTTTGGACACATATTCTCGAAGCGCTCTGTTGATTGCACTCTGGTAGCCGCGACCATCCGGTGCGCGCCTTTTGAACCAGGCGACGAGGTCAGAATCGAGACGCAGGGTCAGTTGTTGCTTGACCGGCTTGAAATAAGGATTTCGGACGGCGTTCTGCCAGAATTCCTCGGTCAATTCGGGAATATCGCTCGTGTCGACATCATCCTCTGGTCGCGCTTTCAAAGCCGCGATCTCCGCTTTCTGTGCTTCTGTCAGAGGAGGCGGATTGGCCGGGTCGAATTCATATCGAACGATTTTGCGCATAATGCCTTTTCTCTTTGGACGTAGCTCGCCGCGCTGAAATGATGCGGATCACCTCGATCCCGTCTTCCTCTCGATCTGCGTGTGCAACCAGCAATACCAATGCGGTCTCAACCAAGCCGGTTGTCTGCCAACGATATTCGCCCCCTTCAATTCGATCATGCTCCAATAGCGCGAAAGGATCGGCGAAAACGCGAACGGCGGTGTCGAAGCTTACGCCATGCTTACGGAAATTGGATTTCGCCTTTTCGGCGTCCCATTCAAATCGCAATTTGCGCCTCGTTGACTACAAAAGTGTAACTACAAATTGCCATTACGTCAAGGTCGACCGATGTAAGCATTCTAAGGAGCCCGCCACCCATAAAGCCAGTCCAGATCCGCCGCGAGTTTTTCCGACGAGCGCGCCTTCAGGAACACATTGCGCGCAATCGCCACTGGACCCGAGGCATGCCAGGCCAGCCGGTTGACAGCGCCGCGTCGGGTGACCTGCGCGACACGCGGCCGCCGTGACTGTTCCCAGACGGCAAGTGCGGCCAGGGGGTCGGCAGGGAAGTCGGCGATGATGTCGGCAAGCGTCGCCGCATCCTCGATCGCCATGGCCGCACCTTGCGCTGCGAATGGGGTCATCGCATGCGCGGCGTCGCCGATCAGCGCGATGCCGTTCGGTGTTGTCCAGGGCTGTTGCGGGTCAACAGTGTGGATCGGCCATGCGGTCCACGGGCCGGCCTGCTCGACCAGACGGGCAAGTTCTGTCGCGGTGCCGCGCAGGGCTCGGGTCAGGATCCCGGCGTCGGCGTTGCCGGACCAGCCCTCGGCAATGCGGTCGCCCCTGGTGAAGGCCGCGAGATTGAAGGCCGCACCCTTGCTGACGGGATAGGCCACCATATGGAAGCCAGGATGCAGGAAGGTGGTGACGCAGTCCCTGGCGCCGATGGCGGCAAAGCTCCGACCGGCGGCGCTGCCGGCCGCGACCGTGGCGCGCCAGGCCAGTTCGCCGGAGAAATGGTTTCTTGGCGAGCCCTTGGCCGAATCGACAAGTGCGCGCACCGATGACCAGACGCCATCGGCCCCGACCAGCAGGAAGCCCTCCGCCTCGATGGTCTTGCCGTCGATCTCGGCCGTCGCCGTGATGCCATGCGGGCCGGAGGCAACGTCGCCGATGCGCGCGCCGGTGGTGAGATGGATATCCGGCACCTCGGCAACGCGCGCGGTCAATGCGCTCTGCAGATCGGCCCTGTGCGCGACGAGATAGGGTGCTTGCCAGCGGGTTTCGGCGGCTTGCCCCAGCGGCACGCGCGCCAGTTCGCGCAAGGTCGCGGCCTTCTTCAACACCACGGCTTGCGGCCGCACCGCTGCCGGCAGCAGCCGGTCGAGCACGCCAAGCTGGCGAAGGATGCGCGTCGCGTTTGGAGAGAGCTGGATGCCGGCGCCGGCAGCTTCCAGGCGCTGCGCCTGTTCGAACACCCGAACCGCGTAGCCGCGCGAGGCGAATGCAAGGGCTGCGGTCAATCCGGCGACACCGGCCCCGGCGACGACAATTTGCCGGGAACGCGTGTCGTTCATCGGGCTGGTCGCGAAAGTCTCAGGCGGCCTGTTCGATGTAGATGCATCCGGCCGGCAGCGTTTCCGTCGCCTTCAGCTTCGGCGAATAGCGGTAGAGCGTCGAGCAATAGGGACAGACTTTTTCATTGTCGTCGCCCATGTCCAGAAACACATGCGGGTGGTCGAAAGGCGGATTGGCGCCCGTGCACATGAATTCCTTCACGCCGATGTCGATTGCCGGATAGCCCGCATCGTTCTGAAAATGGGGAATGGAACCGCCTGCCATCGTCGTCTCCTTAACGCAGTCTCGTCTGCATCTGGATCATATCAGGCCTCTTTGCAAGTTCGATGAAATCAAACTGTCGCAAAAGCCTGTCAGAGGATAAGTTAAGCCGGTTAACCCATGGCCCGAAAACCGATTTCGGTTTCCGGGAGGGACCATGGGTCGCTAGAGTGACTGGCTAGCCGGCTTGAGCGGGTGTGGAAGAGCGGGAATCATGAACGAACTGAAGCCGGTGCAGAACGAATTCGTGGATGTCGAGGTGGCTCGCCCGGAAGGCGGCAACCCGGACCGGTTTGTCAACCGCGAGTTTTCCTGGCTGCAGTTCAACCGGCGCGTTCTCGAGGAGTCGCTGAACCTCAATCATCCGCTGCTGGAGCGCGTCCGCTTCCTGTCGATCTCGGCCGCCAATCTCGACGAGTTCTTCATGGTCCGAGTCGCCGGTCTTGCCGGCCAGGTGCGCGAGGGCATCACGCTGAAGAGCCCCGACGGCCGCACCCCCGAACAGCAGCTCGAACAGCTGCTGCGTGAGGTCGAGCGGCTGCAGGAAGACCAGCAGAAGAGCCTTTCGGCGCTCACCGTGCTGCTCAACAAGGAAGGCATCGAGAGCATCACCCGCGATGCGCTGACCAAGGACGAGAAAATCTGGCTGGAAGACCATTTCCAGGAACAGGTTTTCCCGGTGCTGACCCCGCTGTCGATCGACCCGGCGCATCCGTTCCCGTTCATCCCCAATCTCGGCTTCTCGATGGCGCTGCAATTGCGCCATCGCAAGAACGGCGAGGAGATGAGCGCGCTGCTGCGCCTGCCGGTGGCGCTGAAGCGCTTCATCCGTCTGCCGGACCGCAAGCATCATGTCCGCTTCATCCCGCTGGAAGAGGCTGTCGGCCTCTATATCGGCAAGCTCTTCCCCGGCTACGAGGTCAAGGGCTCCGGCACGTTCCGCATCATCCGTGACAGCGATATCGAGGTCGAGGAGGAGTCCGAGGACCTCGTGCGCCTGTTCGAAACGGCGCTGAAGCGGCGTCGGCGCGGATCGGTGATCCGCATCGAATTCGACAGGCTGATGCCTGGCGAATTGCGCGATTTCGTCGCCGGCGAGCTTGGCGTGTCGTCCAGCCGCATCAGCGTCTTGACCGGTCCATTGGCGCTCAGCCAGATTTCCGAGATCGTCGCCGTTCCCCGCGACGACCTGAAATTCACGCCCTACAATCCGCGTTTTCCCGAGCGCATCCGCGAGCATGGCGGCGATTGTTTCGCCGCCATCCGCGAGAAGGACATCGTCGTCCATCACCCTTACGAATCCTTCGATGTGGTGGTGCAGTTCCTGCGCCAGGCAATGGCCGATCCGGAGGTGGTGGCGATCAAGCAGACGCTTTACCGCACCTCCAACGACAGCCCGATCGTGCGCGCGCTGGTCGACGCGGCCGAGGCCGGCAAGTCGGTCACCGCGCTGGTCGAGCTCAAGGCGCGTTTCGACGAGGAAGCCAACATCCGCTGGGCGCGCGACCTGGAGCGGGCCGGCGTGCAGGTGGTGTTCGGATTTCTCGAACTGAAGACACATGCGAAAATGTCGCTGGTGGTGCGGCGCGAGGACGGCAAGCTGCGCAATTACGTGCACCTCGGCACCGGCAACTACCATCCGGTCACCGCACGCATCTACACCGACCTGTCCTTCTTCACCACAGATCCGACGATTGCCCGCGATGTCGCCCAGCTGTTCAATTTCATCACCGGCTATGCCGAGCCGACGGACGAAATGCGGTTGGCGATCTCGCCGTTCACGCTGAGAAGCCGCATCCTGAAGCACATTGCCGACGAGATTGCCTACGCGGTGCAAGGCAAACCGGCGCGCATCTGGATGAAGATGAACGCCCTCGTCGATCCGATCATCATCGACGCGCTCTACGATGCCAGCCGCGCCGGCGTCGAGATCGACCTTGTCGTGCGCGGCATCTGCTGCCTGCGGCCGCAGGTTCCGGGCCTGTCGGAAAACATCCGCGTAAAATCGATCGTCGGCCGTTTTCTCGAGCACAGCCGCATCTATTGTTTCGGCAATGGTTTCGGCCTGCCGTCGGACGAGGCGATCGTCTACATCTCCTCGGCCGACCTGATGCCGCGTAATCTCGACCGCCGCGTCGAAACCATGGTGCCGATCACCAATCCAACTGTGCATGAACAGATCCTTGGCCAGATCATGCTGGGCAACATTATGGACAATCAGCAAAGTTTCGACGTATTGGCTGATGGAACCTCCCGGCGCGTCGTGCTGGAGGAGGGCGAGGAACCGTTCAACGCGCAGGAATATTTCATGACCAATCCGAGCCTGTCGGGACGGGGTGACGCGCTGAAGTCGCATGCGCCCAAGCGCATCGCGCAGTTCAAGCGCCGCAAGAAGAACGCCGCAGCGTCCGGCTGATGCTGTCTGATTCTCAGGGCCGGCTGCAGGACCGCCGACCGCTGTCCATCATCGACATCGGATCGAACTCGATCCGTCTCGTCGTCTATGAGGGGCTGGCGCGCTCGCCGACCATGCTGTTCAACGAAAAGATGCTGGCCGGTCTCGGCCGCGGCATCGTTTCGACCGGCAAGCTCGACCCCGAGGCGGTAACGCGCTCGATGGAAGAGTTCCGCCGCTTTCGTGCGCTTTCCGACCAGGCCGGCGCCGAGCAGATGTATGTGCTGGCGACCGCGGCGGCCCGCGAGGCGGTCAACGGCCCCGATTTCATCCACCGCGCCGAGGATGTGCTGAAGACCGAGATCCGAGTGATCAGCGGTCGTCAGGAAGCGTACTATTCCGCGCTCGGCGTCATTTCCGGTTTCCATCCGGCCGATGGCATCGCCGGCGATCTGGGCGGCGGCAGCCTCGAACTGGTCGATGTCAGCGGCGAGGCGATCGGCGACGGCATCACGCTGCCGCTGGGCGGCCTGCGCCTGCAGGACATGGCGAAGAACTCGCTGACCCAGGCGGCCAGGATCGCGCGTGACGAACTGGCGAAGGCCAAGCTGTTGAAAGGCGGGCAGGGCAGGCCCTTCTACGCCGTCGGCGGCACCTGGCGAAATCTTGCCCGGCTGCACATGGAAATGACCAACTATCCGCTTGGCGTCATGCACCATTACGAGATATCGGCCGAAAGCGCGGCGAACTTCCTCAAGCAGGTGGCCAAGGCCGAGATCGAGAAGGTCAAGGGCATCGAAGGCGTTTCGAAGAACCGCCGTTCGCTGCTGCCCTATGGCGCCATCGTGCTGCAGGAGATCATGGCGGCGATGCAGCCGTCGAAGATCATCGTCTCGGCGCTCGGCGTGCGCGAAGGCTTTCTCTATTCGCTGCTCGACGAGGCGGAGCAGAAGGCCGATCCGCTGATTTCGGCCTCGGAGGAACTCGCCCGTCTGCGCTCGCGCTCCGTCACCCATGCGCACGAACTTGTCGACTGGACCGCCAAGACCTTTGCCGCCTTCGGCATCGACGAGACCGAGGAAGAAGC
>NZ_RZQA01000699.1:0-3502 GCF_004022915.1 Mesorhizobium sp. M7A.F.Ca.US.006.04.2.1 | reverse complement strand
GTCGACGGTAACCAATTTTCTTAACGTAAAATATTAAAGTTAAGAAATGGAAAACGGATTGTATCCGTGAAATTAAACACTCCAAGGTTGCAAGACTTTCGGCAAAATGCACTACTCGTTTCGGGGGTAAGTCGTAAGAAGTCGAAGAAAACACTACTAGCAACAATGGAGAGAAGTCATGAAGAAGTTCGCTTTTGTACTCACCGCTGCTATGGTTTCGTTCTCGACTGTCGGCGCCTATGCCGGCGGCTGGGGAGGTAGCTCGGGTAGCCTGATCAATGTGTCGCCGTCCATCGGTGTCGGCCAGGTGACCGCGCTCAATGGCATCCTGAGTGGCAACAACATCCTGAGCGGCAATGTCGTCCAGGGCATTCTGAACGGCAACAAGACCAACGTCCTTACCGGCGTTCTCAGCGGTATCGGCGTCAATGTCCTTGGCGGCAACAGCTACAAGCTGGGCGGCCGTCACTGAGCAGGAAAGTCACGGGCATCCTTATGTCACGTGTCGTGGGCAGGAGGGTCTTCAACACCCTCCTGCCTCCGCTTGTGGGCCTACCCAGTCAAGCGCGGGAATGAGCTAGATCTTCGCCCGCAGGCCCACAAATGCATCGACCGTGTGTTCGCGCTCGTCGATCACGGTCTTGAAGGTCTCGGAAACGTCGACGCGAACGACAATGGCCATCGATTTGGTCGCGTTGTACGTCGCTTCGGCATAGACGCCCTTGCGGCGCTCCTGGTTCTCGTAGAGCAAATTGTCCTTGAGCTCATAGAAGATGCCGGAAGCGATGCCGAGGTTTTCGCGCACCTTCATGCCAAGTTCCAGTTCCGCGCGCTGCAGCCACGAAGCCAGGGGGTCGTCGGTTTCGGACGTTTCGTAGCGGCCGAAATAGGTGCCGCGCAGCTCGAAGCCGTGCGGCAGAGGCTTGCCGAAGGTGACTTGCCAGGTCGGACGCCAGCGCTGGTAGATGTTATCGGCGCCGCGCAGGAACTGCGCACCCAAGGCCACGCCGAGCGTCGAACCATCGGTGGCCTTGTAGGCCGCCTCGGCGCGCAGCGTATAGGCGTTGAACGACAGGAACAGCGGCGGGTAACCGATTTCCTCGACGCTGGCGAAGAGCGCAGACGCGGACGCGCCGAAGGCAAGCTGGCCAACTGTTCGGGTGACCCGAGCCGCCAACTGGAAGAGATTGCGGTCGGCATGCAGCTTCGCCGGCAAGATGAGATCTTCCTGGAAATGCGTCGCGCCGAGCTTTTCGTAGCTGTCGGCGGCCTCGAGGATCAGCGATGTGGCGTTGCCGAGGTCGATGCCGAGTTGTGTCTGGGCGCCGAAGACCTGCTTGAACTCCCGCGTACCCAGCGTCAGCGGGCCGATATCCAGATTGTCGCCGGTGCTGGAGACGCGATAGCTCAGCGATCCCCTCAGTTCGAGACCCGGGCCGAGCCGGCGGAAGGCCTCGGCCGACAGCGACAATCCGCGGTCGTCCTCGATCGACGTCTTGTCGTAATGCGTTACCTGGAAGTCCGCGCTGAATTTCGCGTTGGCGTCGTTGTCGCCCCATTGCTGCTGCAGCGAACCGCGCAACAGTGTGTACCAGTCCTTGACCGCATGGTCGCTGTCCAGCGCGTTGTTGGTCCAATGCCTTTCGAGACTGCCGGTGATTGTCGGATCGGTCGCTATTTCGGCAGCCGGTGCTGTTGATGGTTCTGCCCTGGCGGTCACGGCCGCGCAGGCCATCAGCAGGCCTAGGCCGGCGCTGCCAAGCAATCTGCGGGAAAGTGGAGCGACCGTCTGTCCTTCTGCCGGTCGGCGCTTTCGGGAAACCATGCTCCGCGCTCTCCGGACTGAAACCCCTTCCGCCATGCGGGGGTGGCGCAGCGGAAGGGGCTGGAGGTAAACCGCTGTGAAGCGGAAGGAACAGGCACTCTTGCCTGCAGGAGTACTGTGGCATTGAACCCATAAGGTGTGTTTTCCAGACTATTCTCCCTATGCGTGTAGGCAATTGTACCTGAGGTATTTGTTCGCATCGGGAACCTGAAGCGGTCGCTGATTGTTTCTCATCGCGCCGCAGCGTCGAGGATTCCGATAGATGGAAAAGCATTTCACCAAGGTTGCCAACTGGGTCGCCCGCATAGCCGGCCTGCCGCCGACATTCGCCGTCTGTTGCCTCATCATCATCGCCTGGGGGGTGAGCGGTCCGTTCTTCGGCTTTTCGGACACTTGGCAACTCGTCATCAACACGGGCACGACCATCATCACCTTCCTGATGGTCTTCCTGATCCAGAACACTCAGAACCGCGACGGCGCGGCGATCCAGGCCAAGCTCGACGAACTGATCCGGGTCGGCAAGGGCCACAACCACTTCATCGGCATCGAGCATCTGACCGAATCCGAAGTCGAGGAAATCCGCGCCAAATGCGAGCGTGCGGCAAAGCGGCATGACGAACAGATCGCCGACATCGCGGCGAAGAAGGCCGTGGCACAGAAGCGCGGGTCGAAAAAGCAAGCGGCCTGAAGATCAGCCTTTCATGAAGGCTGCGAAACTGCCTTTGTGGTCCGGATGCCAGCGCGACAAAGCGGGGCGGTTCTCGATGATGTCGCCGATCGCCCAGGCCATGCGCTTTTCATCCAGCGGCCGGGCCGCCTCATTGTCCGGGCACAGGATGTAGAAATCTCCCCTGGTCAGGGATTCCAGCATGAAATCCACAACCTGTTCGCCGGTCCAGGCGCCGGCCGGTTTTTCCGTCGCACCCTCGGTCAGACCGGTAAAGGTGAAGCCGGGGATCAGCAGATGGGCAGCGACATGGGCGCCGGGTTCGTTGCGCAACGCGTGCGCCAGGCCTTCCGTGAAGGCTTTCACTCCTGCCTTGGAGACATTGTAGGCAAGATTGCCGGGCGGCGTGGTGATGCCTTGCTTGGAGCCTGTGTTGACGATCAGACCCGGCCTGGCCGAGGCCAGCATGCGCGGCGCGAAGGCCTCCACGCCATGCACAACGCCCCAGAAATTGATGTCCAGCAGCCGTTTCCAGGCATCGCGGTTTTCCCACGGCTTTCCGGGGTTGTCGCCCACGCCGGCATTGTTCATCAGCAGCGACACGCCGCCGAAGGCGCCGAACGCCCTCTCGGCGAGACGGTCCACCTCATCCGCCTTCGAAACGTCGGCGGCGACGGCAAGCACGGCACCGTCGCCGGCAATCGCGGAAACGGCGCGCGAGGCGTCGTCAAGCCGCGCGCCGCCAATGTCGGCCAGCACGATCTTCATGCCTAGCAATGCAAGCCGCTTGGCGGCCGCCAGACCGATGCCGCTGGCAGCGCCGGTGATCACGGCGGCATTGCCTGGAGCAAGCGCGGGCAGGGCGGTCTGGATCTCGGCGTCGGTGATCATGGGCGATGGATTCCTTGTTCGATGGCGCCGAACTTAGCGCCGGAACGGGCCGGTGCAAGCCTCTGCTCGTCTTGTCGGGTTGACCAGTCCGGCCGAGGCTGCGCATGTTGCCCCTTGTC
>NZ_RZQA01000698.1:0-3505 GCF_004022915.1 Mesorhizobium sp. M7A.F.Ca.US.006.04.2.1 | reverse complement strand
CGGCACCATCATCGAAGCCTTCAAGCCGGGCACCGGTCCCGCCGACAGCTATTGGGTGATCGGCATGGGCGCCGACGGCTCAAATGCCACCGGTGGCGCGCTGTCGCCGCAGGCCAATCAGGCTATCCAGTCCGGCGGCGGCGGCCTCTACTGACGATTTTCAGGGGCGGATGGGCTGGCCTTGGGCCGGCCCATTTTGCTTTACAGCCGGCGGCGGCGTGCCTATGTATCGCGCCGACCGATTTCAGCAAACAGGACAGAACAGCCAGCCATGCGCGCGGAAACGCAGAATATTGTCGACGAGATCAGGCAGGCGATAACCCTGCTGAGGAGGCATCTTTGACTGGGATCAAGCCATAAAGCGGCTTGAATACCTCAATGTGCGCGCCGAGGACGCCAGCCTCTGGAACGAGCCGCTGGAAGCGCAGAAGCTGATGCGCGAACGCCAGAGCCTCGAAGAAGGCATCGCCTCGGTGAAAGGTCTGACGCAGGCGCTGGAAGACAATATCGGCCTGATCGAACTCGGCGAGGAAGAGCGCGATGAGGGCGTGATCGCCGAGGCGGAAGCCGCGATCCGCTCGATGCAAGGCGAAGCGAAGGCCCGCCAGGTCGAGACGCTGCTGTCGGGTGAAGCAGACTCCAACGACACCTATCTCGAAATCCATGCCGGTGCCGGCGGCACCGAAAGCCAGGACTGGGCCTCGATGCTGCTGCGCATGTACACGCGCTGGGCCGAGCGGCGCCGTTTCAAAGTCGAAGTGCTGGAAATGCATGACGGCGAAGAGGCCGGCATCAAGTCCGCCACGTTGATGATCAAAGGCCACAACGCCTATGGCTGGATGAAGACGGAATCGGGCGTTCATCGCCTGGTGCGTATTTCGCCCTATGACAGCAATGCGCGCCGGCATACGTCCTTCGCCAGCGTCTGGGTCTATCCGGTCATCGACGACACGATCGAGATCGACGTCTCCGAATCCGACGTCCGCATCGATACTTATCGCTCGTCCGGCTCGGGCGGCCAGCACGTCAACACCACCGATTCGGCGGTGCGCATCACGCATCTGGCCACTGGCATCGCGGTCGCCTGCCAGGCCGAACGTTCGCAGCACAAGAACAAGGCCAAGGCCTGGGAGATGCTGCGCTCGCGCCTTTACGAGGAAGAGCTGAAGAAGCGCGAGGCGGTTGCAAACGCCACCGAAGCATCGAAGAGCGATATCGGCTGGGGCCACCAGATCCGCTCCTATGTGCTGCAGCCCTATCAGTTGGTGAAGGATCTCCGCACCGGCGTCGAGAGCACCAGCCCGTCGAGCGTGCTCGATGGCGACCTCGACGATTTCATGGAAGCCTCGTTGTCGCAGCGCATCGAAGGCGGTGCCGGCGAAGCCGTGGCGGACCTGGACTAGGATATGCCCATATTCAGGTGAGGCTGGCCTGGCCTCATCTGAACATACCCCTGCGCACCACAGCAATGGAGGAGAGAGTGCCGAGCAAGCTCACCGGAAAATGCTTTTGCGGCGCGGTTCACTACGAGGTGGCCGACGAATTCCTCTATGCCGCGAATTGCCATTGTTCGGACTGCCGGCGCACCACCGGTTCGGCATTCAAGCCTTTCGCCGGTATCGAGCGTGAAAAGTTTGTCCTCACCGAAGGCGAGGACAAACTCCTGATCTTCGGCGACCAAAGCGGCCACAACGCGCATTGCTGCCGGTGCGGCTCCTTGCTTTATTCGCTCGTGCGCGACGGCGCCTACGTCCATGTCGCCATGGGAACGCTCGTCGACGATCCATCCATTCGTCCAACCGGGCACATCTTCGTCGGTTCGAAGGCGGGCTGGTTCACCATCACCGATGACCTGCCGCAGTATCAAGAGCACGTGATTGCCGGCTCCGACCAGCAATAGGCTGGAACCACAGCGGGCCAATCCCGTTTATTCGACGCCCGTTTGCCGGGAATTGACCTTGGCCTCATCTCGTCGGCGGTAGCGGATGCCTGACGTCTGTAGAACGATGTCGGGAATGCATGTTCTTGCGCCGACCAAGGAATCAGCCCAGCATCCAAGGGCTGGGAGAGAAAAAGCATTTATGGCCGGACGCGGCATATCTGCGACCCGACGATCCGGCCACTGGGAAGATACGTTCCGGGAACGGGCAAGCGAAACGCTTGATGCTCGTTTGAAAGGAACGTTTCCATGTCTGCTGCCACACTCAGATCGGCCAATGCCGTTCAACCGGCTGGCCGACTTTTGTTTTCCCTGTTCGCGATCGGCGCGATGGCAATGCTGACGGCACCTGCCTTCGCGCATGACGCCACGCCCACGGCGGCAAAGCCACAAGGCTGGAGTTATCCGTTCGCATGCTGCGCCAACTATGATTGTCGCACGACCCATACGGGCGAAGTGCTGGAGAAACCCGAGGGCTATGTCATCGCCGGAACGGGTGAGGTCGTTCCAATGACCGACAAGCGTGTCAAGGACAGCCCGGACGGCGAGTTCCATTGGTGCGCGCACCAGGGGGGGCTCGACGCCGGCAGGACAATCTGCCTGTTCGTGCCGCCGCGCTCTTATTGACGATAGGAACGCATTCCGAAGTCCGCCTGGTCGCGTGTGACGGGACGGGCTTGCTGAGACCAGCCTGTCGCGGTAGCGCCGGGTGATGCTTGCTGACAGACAGTTGTCAGGAGCACCTCTTTATGCTGCCTTTGCCGCACAGGGTGGCGCGACAGGAGGAGTTCGTTGATGACCATCAAGGCAAGCTGTCATTGCAAGGCGACGACGTTCGAGGTTTCGCAAGCACCGCAGACGGTGACGCAATGCACCTGTTCTTTCTGCTCGAAACGCGGCTCGCTCTGGGCCTATTACGTGCCTTCGCAATTCAAGCTCACCAGCCCGATGGAGAACGTCTCTTTCTATCGTTGGGGGTCGAAGACCGTAAAGCACGGTTTTTGCGCCACCTGCGGCTGCGGCACCTTTACCGAAACGCCGGACTGGTCGACAGGCGAGCCGGATTTCGACAATCCCAAGATCAGCGTCAACTCGCGGCTGTTCGATGATTTCGATCTCGACAAGGTCGAAGTGGTTGTCATAGACGGCAAGAACCTCTGGTAGTTTATCCAAACCATTCCGGCACGGCGATGCGGCGCCACCACCGGGTATTGGTCTCTCGGGAAAAGCCGTGAACGGCGCTTTTGCCGTTCCGCTTTTCGCCGCAATTCATGGTACAAGTCGCGGGAAAGGCTGATTTGGCGCCACCGCAAGGCGTGACTTGGAGAGGGACCATCCTATGAAAAAGACTGTGCTCGTCGTCGTGGCGACGGCTGTGCTCGTGAGCGCCTGCACCACCACCGATCCGTATACAGGCGACCAGAAGATTTCCAACACGGCGGCCGGCGCCGGCCTTGGCGCCCTGGCGGGTGCCAGCCTTGGCCTGCTTGCCGGTGGCAACGACCGCCGCAACGCACTGATCGGCGCCGGCATCGGCGCGCTGGCCGGCGCCGATCAGTGCGTTGC
>NZ_RZQA01000697.1:0-3516 GCF_004022915.1 Mesorhizobium sp. M7A.F.Ca.US.006.04.2.1 | reverse complement strand
TTCATGGCCGATCCTCGACGCCTTCCGGGACGCGGCCGAGGAACTCGGCATTCCGCGCACCGAAGACTTCAACACCGGCACCAATGAAGGCTCGGGCTATTTCGAGGTCAACCAGAGGAAGGGCGTCCGCTGGAACACATCGAAGGCGTTTTTGCGCGGTATAGCGGGGCGCAAGAACCTGCGCGTAGTGCTCGGCGCGGAAACCGAACGGCTCGAATTCGACGGCCGGCGCGTCACCGGACTGGTTTTCCGCCAAGGCGGCCGCCTGCATCAGGTCCGCGCCGGACAGACGATCCTTGCGGCCGGCGCCATCAACTCGCCCAAGCTGCTCGAACTGTCGGGGGTGGGTCGCCCCGACCTGCTCTCGGGCATCGGCGTGGATGTTCGTCATGCTTTGCCGGGCGTCGGAGAAAACCTGCAGGACCATCTGCAGATCCGCACCGTCTTCAAGGTCGCCAACACTGCCACGCTCAACCAGCGTTACCACAATCTGGTCAGCCGTGCGTCGATGGGGCTGGAGTACGCGCTCAAGCGCAGCGGGCCGCTGTCGATGGCGCCAAGCCAGCTCGGCATCTTCGCCAGGAGCGATCCGCGCCTCGCAACGCCCGATCTGGAATATCATGTGCAACCGCTGAGCACCGACCGTCTGGGCGAGCCGCTGCATCGCTTTCCCGCGGTCACCGTCTCGGTCTGCAATCTGCGTCCGGAAAGCCGGGGCAGCGTGCACATGGCTTCGTCCGACGCGCGGGAGGCGGCGAGGATCCGGCCGAACTATCTTTCCACCGAGGGAGACCGCAGCGTGGCCGTCGCGTCGTTGCGCCATGTCCGCAGTTTGATGAAGGCTCGGGCGGTGGCGCGCTTTGCGCCGGAAGAGATGCTGCCCGGCACGCAGTATGACAGCGATGAAGAGCTCATCCGCAAGGCCGGCGATATCGGCACGACGATCTTCCACCCCGTCGGCACCTGCAAGATGGGTTCGGATACGATGGCGGTGGTCGACGACGGCCTGCGTGTTCACGGGCTTGCCGGGCTGCGCGTGGTCGATGCCTCGATCATGCCGACAATCGTCTCGGGCAACACCAACTCGCCGGTCGTCATGATCGCGGAGAAGGCAGCCGAGATGATCCTGCAAGAGGCCCGCTGACCGCCATCGGCTTCAAGCCGTGGCAACACCGCGCGATCGCCGCTTCTCGGCCGCCGCGAGCAGATCGACGAAGGTGCGCACCTTGGCGGGCCGGAACCGGGCCGGCGGAAAGACTGCGTGGATGCCGCCTGACGGCAGGCTCCAGTCGGCAAATACCGGCACCAGCCGCCCCTCGGCGATATCGTCGCTGACGCTGTAGTCCGGAAAGACGCCCAGCCCGATGCCGACGAGCACGCAAGCACGGGCGGCGGGGCTCTTGTCGCACATGAGGACCGGATTGAGCTCGGTCAGCACCGTTTCGCCATCCCTGGAAAACAGCCATTGGCCGATGCCGCGCAACTGGGTGTTGCCGACCCAGGCCAGCGATCTTGCCTGGCGCGGCGTCAGGTCCGGCGGCAGGCTCGCCGCGAAGCCAGGGCTCGCCACCACGATTTGCCGGATCGTCCCCAGCCGCCGCGCCTGGTTCGAGGAATCGGTGAGCCAGCCGACGCGGATGCCGAGATCGATCTGCTCGTCCACCAGATTGCTGACGGCGTCGTCGAAGATCGCCTCGACGCGCATCTGCGGATAGGTTCTGAGATAGGCCGCCATGACCGGAGCCACCATCTTGGTGCCGTAGTCGAGCGGCGCCGTCAGCCTCAGCGTTCCGCTCGGTTCGACGGCCCCGCGCGAGATTTCGCCATAGGCGGCCTCCGCTTCCCGCAGGATGATCATCGCGCGGTCATAGAAGAGGCGCCCCTCTTCGGTCGGCGTGACACGCCGGGTCGTGCGCTGCAGCAGCGTTGCGCCCAGTTCCTCTTCGAGCTTGCCGATCTGATGGCTGACCACGGCCTTGGCGACGCCAAGCCGGTTGGCTGCGGCCGTGAACGAGCCGGTTTCCATCACCGTGGTGAAGTAGGCGAGCCGATTGAGGTTCAGAAGTTCGGCCAAGCTGGCTGCCATTTGTACGATCAGATCATACAGTTTGTATTATTGGGTGCCATTTATCGCAAGACCCCCACCTGCCACATATCAGCCAACGGCATTCGATCAAGCCGGCAGCCGGATCATGGGTAGCAGCGATTATGAACAATTCAGAAGTGACCTATCTTTTCGATCCGCTGTGCGGCTGGTGCTATGGTGCCACCCGGATGCTCGGCCGGTTGTCGGCCGCCGGCGTGCGCGTCGAGCTGCTGCCGACCGGCCTGTTTTCCGGCGCCGGCGCGCGTCCGATGGATGAAGGTTTTGCGGCGCACGCCTGGGCGAACGACCAGCGCATCGAGCGCCTGACCGGACAATCGTTCACGCCGGCCTACCGGCACAATGTCCTCAATGTCCGTGGCACCCTGCTCGACTCACATGCCGCCACACTCGGCATCACTGCCGTTGGCCTGGAGGACCCTAGCCGCCGGTTTGCGGCGCTGAAGACGATCCAGCATGCGCGCTATGTAGAAGGACGCGATGTCGTGACGATCGGCGGTGTGGCCGAGGTGCTCGCCGCCGACGGCATGGCGGACGCCGCCGAAATGCTCAAGGCGCCGACCGAAACATTGCTGGCGGCTCACCGCGATCAGGTTGGCCGTGGCCGTGCGCTGTTCCAGCGCCTGCATGCCGATGGCGTGCCTTCGCTCGCGGTCATCCGCAACGATGCGCCCCGGCTCATCGGTTCGAACGCGCTGTTCGGCAGCTTCGACAATCTCGTCGCCCACATCGCGGCGGCGTGACCCCATCCTCCAGACCCCCAAGCATAAGGAAACAGACATGGCAAAAGTCGCTCTCATTGGTGCATCGGGCGCTGTCGGTTCGCGCCTTCTCAGGGAACTCTCCGATGGCGGCCATATCGTCACGGGCATCGCGCGCAACCCGGAAAAGATTGTCGCGCTTCCGGGCGTGACGGCCAGGAAGGGCGATGTCTTCGACACAGAAGGTCTCGCGGACCTGATCCGCGGCCATGACGCTGTGATCAGCTCTGTGCATTTCCTGGACAGCGATACCGATGCGCTGATCGAGGCGGTGCGCGCCTCCGGCGTGAAGCGCTATCTCGTCGTCGGCGGCGCCGGCAGTCTCGAAGTCGCGCCCGGCAAGCGGCTGGTCGATAGCCCCAACTTCCCGGCGATCTACAAGGCAGAAGCGCAGAAGGGCGCCGACTTCCTGGACAGATTGAAGACGGTCGAGGACCTCGATTGGACGTTCCTGTCGCCATCCGCCATGTTCGTGCCTGGCGAGCGCACCGGCAAATTCCGCCTCGGCAAGGACACGCTTCTCGCCTCCGACAAGGGCAGCAGCATTTCCTTCGAGGACTACGCGATCGTCATGGTCGACGAGATCGAGAAGCCGGCCCATATCAGGCAGCGCTTCACCGTCGGCTATTGAGCGAACGGATGGTGGCGGCC
>NZ_RZQA01000696.1:0-3525 GCF_004022915.1 Mesorhizobium sp. M7A.F.Ca.US.006.04.2.1 | reverse complement strand
GTTCCCCGAAGCCTGGCTCACGCTGCCGACAGCGACGGAATTGCCGCCGGTCGCTTGGCTCGATACGCCAACGGCCGTCGCGGCGGCGCCAGCAGTAGCCGTGGAGCCGATGGCAGTCGCGTTCGCCCCATTTGCGGTGCTGTTGACGCCAAAGGCGCTTGCCCCGCCGGCGTTAGCATGGGCGTTTCCGCCCACAGCGAGCGCGTTAATGCCGGTCGCGCTTGCAAAGACACCTATGCCGATGGCGTTCAGGCCATTGACACTCATCGAATAGCCGATGGCGATCGAAGCGTCGCCCGTTGCACTGTTGGAGGTGCCCAACGCTACGGCGTTGTTGCCATTCGTCGTGGCACCGTTACCGATGGCGACGGCGTTGCCGCCTGTCGCGGACCCGCCGCCGGCCTGGTATTGTGCCTGGGCCGGCGTGGCGAGGCTGAGCGCGGCGATCGCCGCCAGGCCGCCGACGATGCTCGCCAGGCTGACGGAGGAGGCCAAGGCCGAACGCACGCTGCCGCCGACCCCCAGCGTTCCCAGCCCCAGACGCCTGCGCCCCATACCAAGCGCACGATGCGCCATGCGCAGCACGGCCATCAGGCGGCGGCGAACCGAGCGCGAACCATGATCGGCCCCCGCGATCCACTGCCCCGCGAAATGCGCTGTGCGACGCCGAACAAACGAACCGCTCGAAATCTGGCCGTTCGAAATCTGGTTGTCGGTCATGGTCCCTCTCCGCTGGCCGGCACGAAATGTCTGACAATTCCGCTCCATCGCAGGAAGACATGATTCCTGCGTGCGGTATTTCACGATATTGCTGTCTTGTGAGAAAAGAGGCGAGCAAACCGGCATAGGTTAACGGCTCGTTACCCCTGCCAATGCTTTAGAATCAAGTAATAAAGCAACTCCCTAAGCGCCGTCTCATCTAAACTTGGCGCTAAGCTTTCCCATCCGCGCCTGCAGCGGCGTCATCTGCCGGTATTTCTTCATCACGGTGGTAAAATGGCTCTGGCTCGAAAATCCGCTGGAGTGAGCGATGTCGGCGATCGTCATGCCGCTGTCGGCAAGCAACCTTTCAGCGAAATCCAGCCGCAGACCGAGGACGTACTGATGCGGCGGCATCCCGAACGTCCTCGAGAAAGCCCGCACAAAATGATAGGGTGAAAGACCGCAAACCGCAGCCATCTCGGCAAGCGCCAGCTTGCGCGTAAAGTTCTCGTCCAGGAATTGCCGCACGCGGCTCGCGGCGCGGACGGAAAGCCCGCCTTTTGCGTTGAGCGTCGGTTGTCGCGAATTGGGTCCGGAAACCGGTCCGGGGACACCATCCTCACCCGGCATTTCTTGGCCTCCTGATTCGTCCCGGATGAGGTTCAACCCTAGGCTTCCTTCCGCGTTCCCCTGAAAAACAATTCGTGATTGATCGAAGCCGACCGGCATCGCCAACCCCATTCATGAGAGCGTTCCGGCCGGACGGCGTACAACGCGCGGACTGCATGACATTCCAGACGATTCCTGCGGAGCTTGGGGCGGATTTGCAGCAAGATGTATTCTGGAAAACGCCGCAAGGCGCCTGTTGCGGCCTGGGTGGGTGCGCAGCAGATCGGCCGGGTCGACCGTGCCGAAAGCAGGCGGATCGAGTTCGGCGAGATCGCATTCATGCACGGCCAATTGCGCCAGCGCTTCGGGAGCGATGGAAACGACGGCGTTCTCCCGGGTCAGGGACCAGGCCGGCTTGCTGTCCACACCCGCCGGATTGACGACGCGACATCCGGTCGGCGTATCGTACCGCGTGATCCGGTCGCTGCCGAGCAAGGCTCTCGATCGGCGTGCGGGCCGCAGCGCAATTCCAGTGGAATGCTCTTTGGCCGGGAATGTCTGCGAGACGGGATCGCGGGCTGAGTCTATGACACTCCGCGCCGCGGTGGCCCTCCAGGGGCCTGCGCTTTCAGGAATTATGTCCAGGACATATCGAGCTGTCCGTTCTCGATTGACGCCCTGGGAATTGCCGCTTTCCCGAGCATCGTCCGCATTTTCCATTGCCTGGCCTCAGCCGCTTGTCTGCCGCCTGAAATCCCCCTTAGCCCGACCCGGATCCAACGTAACGCACATGCTGCGGATAGTGAATAACATCCGTACGCAAACAAAAAATTTTGTTCGGGATAAAAGCCCCTCGGGGCGAGGAACCCAGGCCTTTAGGTCGCGACTACGGGTCAACAGGTCCCTTTGGACCCTTCGGCGCATTGGCTGACGGAGCATCAAACGAAAAACCCGCCTGCTCGGCGGGTCACTGGCGCAAATCAGCACCATGCACGAATATATACCTTAGCTGAGATCACCGTGTCAAGAAAAAATTCCTATCGCGAAAAGCTGCCGACGCAAAAGCCGCGACACAGCCAGCAATGCAGAGCTACCAGATTGGCTACCGGTCATTGCAGATCGTCGCGACGATTCTCATACAAATCCCATGCAAGTTCGACAAACCCCAGAAGAACGTCCTCCTCGCTCCATCCGGCAGCGACGGCCGCCTGGACGATCTCGCGGACGAGAGGCAGCAATTGGCGTTGGCATTCTGCCGACGTGTCGGCAACTACGTCATCGCCGGGAGGTTCATCGAAGTTGAATTTCATCGTTAGGCGCCCCCCTCGCCATCAATCAAAGTGTTCATATCATTAAGTTCATTCATCCTGATATACAATAGAGGTCGCACCAAAGCATAAGAGGCTTCGGAGGCTCTGAGCAGAACAGGATGATGCCAGGCTCTATGCTTCCGCTAGGTCAGGTTTGTCCTTCTGAACAGGGTCCGTCGGGAAGCTTCTACCCATCAATCTCTGCGGCTGGTCGAAACCTTCGGCCAGGGCCGCATGCCACCATCCGGCGAATGCGCGGCAGGACCGGCCGCATTGCCTTCTGCAACCGCTCGCTGGATAGTCTCGGCATGTTGGCGACCCTGGCGACTCACTGGCCGCAAATTCTGGCGATCATCTCCGTGGTGATGGCGACGGTCGGCATCGTCCATGCCGTCATGACCAAGGAAGATGTGCGCGCCGCCACCGGCTGGGTCGGCGTGATGGTGCTGTCCCCGATCCTCGGCGTGCTGATCTACGCCGTCGCCGGCATCAATCGCATCCGCCGTGCCACGATCACCGCCCAGCGCCCGTTTGCCGACGGCGTGGTGTCCGCCAAGCATGAGCGCGACGTCGCTGTCGAAGAGGCCCTGATCGTCGAGCGATACGGGCAACGGTTCACGGGCTTGCGGACACTCGGCGACAGGGTGGCGCGGCGCGCGCTCAACCCTGGAAACGCAATCGATGTGCTGGAGACCGGCGACGAGGCCTATGCCGCCATGTGCGCGGCAATCGACGGCTCCGAGCGCAGCGTCCTGCTCGAGACCTATATTTTCGACAATGACGCCGTCGGCCTGCTCTTCGTCGAGGCGCTGGCCGGCGCCGTCCGGCGCGGCGTCACCGTCCGCGTGCTGATCGATGCCGTCGGCGCCCGCTACTCGGTGCCGAGCATCCTGGGGCATTTGCG
>NZ_RZQA01000695.1:0-3528 GCF_004022915.1 Mesorhizobium sp. M7A.F.Ca.US.006.04.2.1 | reverse complement strand
GTCTGGCGCCTTCGGCAACCAGGCCCTTGACGCGCTCGAGCTGGGTCAGATCGACGAGCGGACCGATATCGGTGTTCTTGTCCAGCGGGCTGCCGACGCGCAGCCGGCTCATCCGCGTCTTGACCTTGGCGATCAGGGCGTCGGCTATGCCTTCCTGCGCCAGGAGCCGCGAACCGGCGCAGCAGACCTGGCCCTGGTTGAACCAGATGCCGTCGACCAGGCCTTCGACGGCGCTGTCGAGATCGGCATCCTCGAAGACGATGAAAGCCGATTTGCCGCCGAGCTCCAGCGACAGTTTCTTGCCCGAGCCGGCGGTGGCCTTGCGGATGATCTTGCCGACCTCGGAAGAGCCGGTAAAGGCGATCTTCTGGACGCCGGGATGGTTGACGATGGCGACGCCGGCCTCAGGGCCGCCCTGGACGATGTTGACGACGCCCTTCGGCACGCCGGCACGCTCGCAAATCTCGGCGAACAGGATGGCGGTCAGCGGCGTGAACTCGGCCGGCTTCAGCACCACGGTGCAGCCGGCGGCGAGCGCCGGCGCGATCTTCCAGGCCAGCATCAGCAACGGAAAGTTCCACGGGATGATCTGGCCGACGACGCCGACACCCCTATGGCCGGGGAAATCCCTGTCCAGCGCCTGCGCCCAGCCGGCATGGTGGATGAAATGGCGGATCGCCAGCGGCACGTCGATATCGCGGCTTTCGCGGATCGGCTTGCCGTTGTCGATGGTCTCAAGCACCGCGAACAGGCGCTGATGCCGCTGCATGGCGCGGCCGATGGCATAGAGTACTTTGGCACGCTGATAGCCTGAGGCTGCCGACCACTTCGGCAGCGCCTTGGCGGCGGCCGCAACCGCCGCGTCGATATCGGCGGCATTGGCGTCCGAGACCTCGGCCAGCAGCTTGCCGGAAGACGGCTCGCTGGTCTCGAAGGTCTTGCCGCCGGCAGCGGCTTTCCAGTCGCCGCCGATGAACAGCGCCTTGCCGAAATCGCGCGCGGCAAGCCAGGCGTCGGCCTCGTTGCGGGCCTCCGGTGCCGGGCCGTATTCCATGGCGTGATAGCGATCGAGAATGTTCATCAGGTGCCTCCTTCACCCTCCCGCCTGGGAGGGTCGATCGGCAAAAGCCGATCGGGGTGGGGGTAAAGGCTCACGCCATCGCGTGGCGATGATTGGCCGAGTAATGTCCGGTCAAATGGTGCTCGAGCTGGCGCTCGATGTCGGTCAAGAGGCTCGACGCGCCGAAGCGGAACAGGTCCGGCTCCAGCCATGGCCGGCCGAGCTCTTCCTTCATCAGCACCAGCCAGTCGAGCGAGGCCTTGGCCGTGGAAATGCCGCCGGCCGGCTTGAAGCCGATGAGATAGCCGGTTTCCTCGAAATAGGCCCTGATGGCACGCACCATGGCGAGGCCGACGGGCAGCGTCGCGTTGACGCTTTCCTTGCCGGTCGAGGTCTTGATGAAATCGGCGCCCGCCATCATCGCCACCATCGAGGCCAGCATGACATTGCGCAGCGTGGCGAGGTCGCCGGTGCCGAGGATGACCTTCAGATGCGCATCACCGCAGGCGGCGCGCATCGAGACGATCTCATTGTAAAGCTCCCGCCACTTGGCGCCGAACACCAGGCCGCGCGGGATGACGACGTCGATCTCGTCGGCGCCGTCACGGACCGAGGCCTCGATCTCCTGCAAACGGGTCGACAGCGGCGCCAGGCCATGCGGAAAGGCGGTGGAGACGGCGGCGACATGGATGCCAGTGCCGCGCACCGCATCGACGGCGGTGGCAACGAAGGGGTGGTAGACGCAGACGGCGGCCGGGCGGATGGTTTCACCTGATATGCCGAGGCCCTCGACAATGTCGCGGCGGAACGGATTGATCGCCTTGGCGCAAAGCCGGCGCACGCGCTCCTCGGTGTCGTTGGAATTCAGCGTCGTCAAATCCATGCAGGCGACGGCGCGCAGCAGCCAGGCGGCCTGGTTGTCGGCCTTGATAGAGCGCCGCTTGGTCAGGCTGGCGACGCGCCGTTCCAGCGCCGAGCGATTGACGCTGCGCACCGATTCCATGAAGCCAAGGTCGAGCTTCATGCCGGGGTTGCGCGCAATGCGATGATCGTGCGGGACGGCTGTATTGGCGGCGGCACGCGCCGGCAGCGGCGTCACCTTGGACGAGCCGACATCGGCTTCGCGGATTGTGCTGCTCATCTCCTGCCCTTTCATTCAGCGACGTGTGCCGAAGATAGCCCGTGAAGCCCTACTTCACGAGTCCTGCGGGCGGTCATAACCGAAAAAGGCGGCGAAAGCAGCAATTTTTGACCGTGCGGTCAAAAACGTAGACTTCCGAGATGTTGGTGCGGCTCAGCCGACGAAGGCGCGCTCGACGACAAAAGTCGCCGGATGGCTCAGCGAGCCTTCCTCGAAGCCGAGGCTTTCGGCTAGTTCCTTGACGTCCTTCAGCATATGCATCGAGCCGCAGATCATGATCCGATCGGTTTCCGGGTTGAGCTTGTCGATGCCGAGATCGCTGTAGAACTTGCCGGAGCCGATCAGCGCGGTGATGCGGCCCATGCGTGCCGATTCCTCGCGGGTCGTCGAATTGTAGAGCGTGACGCGCCCAGTGGTCAGTTCACCGATCAGCGGGTCGCTTTCAAGTGCTGCGACCAGCTCCTGGCCGTAGGTGAGTTCCGCATTGTCGCGGCAGGTATGGGTCAGGATCAGCTGATCGAATTTTTCGTAGGTGTCGGGGTCGCGCAGCAGGCTGGCGAAGGGCGCGATGCCGGTGCCGGTCGAGATCATGAACAGCCGCTTGGCCGGCGTCAGTGCGTCGACCACCAGCGTGCCGGTCGACTTCTGGCGCATGATGACGGTGTCGCCGACCTGGATCTTCTGCAGCTCCGAAGTCAGCGGGCCGTCCGGCACCTTGATCGAGAAGAATTCCAGCTCTTCGTCCCAGGCTGGGCTCGCCACCGAATAGGCGCGGTACACCGGCTTCTCTGCATTGGGCAGGCCGATCATGACGAACTCGCCGGAGCGGAAGCGCAGCGACTGCGGACGGGTGATGCGGAACGAGAACAGCCGGTCGGTGTAGTGCTTCACCGAGACCACGGTTTCGGCATAGACATTGGCCGGAATCGGGAACTGCAGCGGTCGGGCGCCGACGGTATTGAGAGCGGATGTGGTGTTCATCAAATCCAACCTTCTGGCCCAGCTCACGGACGCGGGCGCCAAACCTTCACTTGCGCGCCCGGACCATTCAGGTCCCGGCGTGCTGTTCGCACACTCCAAAGCGGCAAGCTCTTGTGTCCGGAATTTATTAGTATACAAACGATATTTGCGTCAAGATGCTCCCTTAAAACAGCTTTCCAAACTGACGCATATCCGTAGTCCGCGCATTTCGGGTTTCGACGATGGAAGAGAATATTTCGGCGCAAGCGCGCGATCCCCAGGGAAATGTCGTTGCCGGTATCGATGTCGGCGGCACCTTCACCGACCTGCTCCTGATCGACGGAAGCGATGGCGGCAGGGTGTATCT
>NZ_RZQA01000694.1:0-3556 GCF_004022915.1 Mesorhizobium sp. M7A.F.Ca.US.006.04.2.1 | reverse complement strand
ATCCTGACGCGCCCTTGCCCGAAATCCCCGAGACCAATGCCTCGAAGAGTGGCCGCGAGCGCGTCATCGAACTGGCACGCGAGGAGAACCTGACCGTCAGGCAGCTTGCGCAAAGGCTGGGCGGCTATTCCGGCCTTGCTTTTGTCGGCACGCCTGAAACAATCGCCGACGAGATGGAGGAATGGCTGATCGGCGAGGGTTCCGACGGGTTCAACGTCATGTTTCCATACCTGCCCGCCGGGCTCGATGATTTTGCCGAGAAGGTGGTGCCGGAATTGCAACGGCGAGGGATCTTCAGGCGGCAATATGAAGGGTCGACACTGCGCGAGAATCTCGGCCTGAAGCGTCCGCCCAACCGGTTTTTCGAGTAGAGCCTTCTTCGCAGGGAGATTTTCGATGTCGATCCAGTCCAACACCCGCATCGTGCTCGCGGCGCGGCCACAAGGCCGGCCGAAGCCGGATGATTTCCGCATCGAGACGGTTGATGTCGTCCAGCCGGGAGAGGGCGAACTGCTGCTGCAGATCCTCTATCTGTCGCTCGATCCCTATATGCGCGGGCGCATGAACGCTACGAAATCCTATGCCAGGCCCGTCGATGTCGACGGCGTGATGGAAGGCGGTACCGTTGCGCGCGTCGTGATCTCTCGCCACCCGGAATTTACCGAAGGGGATATCGTGTTGTCCCATTCCGGCTGGCAGAGTTTTGCCTTGTCCGACGGTGTGGGGCTGCGCAAGCTGGATCCCGCTGCGGCACCCATCACTACGGCGCTTGGCGTGCTCGGCATGCCGGGCTTCACGGCCTATGCCGGTCTGCTCACCATCGGGCAGCCGAAGCCTGGCGAGACGGTCGTCGTGGCGGCCGCCAGCGGCGCGGTCGGGTCGGCCGTTGGCCAGATCGCGCGCATCAAGGGCGCGCGTGCCGTCGGCATTGCCGGCGGTGCCGACAAGTGCGCCTTCGTGCGAGACGAACTCGGCTTCGATGCGGTCGTCGATCACCGTGCCGATGATTTTGCCGAGCAATTGAAGGCAGCCTGCCCCGGTGGCATCGACATCTATTTCGAGAATGTCGGTGGTCCTGTCTGGGACGCGGTGTTTCCGCTGCTGAACGAATTTGCGCGTGTGCCGGTCTGCGGGCTGATCGCGCAGTACAACGTCATCGCGGATGCCGGCGTCGACCGGTTGCCGGTATTGATGCAGCAAGTGCTGTACCGCAGCCTGACGATCAGGGGGTTTATCCAGCGTGAATTTGTCGACCAGCGCCCGGCCTTCTATCGTGAGATGGCCGAATGGATATCGTCCGGCCGCGTCCGCTACAGGGAAGATATCGTCGATGGCATCGAAAATGCACCACAGGCCTTTCTCGGCCTTCTCGATGGCAAGAATTTCGGCAAGCTGATCGTGCGTATCGCGGAATAAATGCCGCGCAACGATCAGGCGGGGCTGCTTGGGTAATTTCTGCCGCAGCCGTGGCCGCGGGGCGTGATTGCCAGCAGCCGCCGATCAGCCGGTTGCCCCGGCTGCCGATGACGCTGAGCGGCGAGAAACGCAACTTGCCGATCTGGGCGATGGTCGCGGCGTCGCGCTCGCGCAGGCTTGGATTGCTCACGGCACGGTTTCTGTCTCGAGTGCCGGCAGTGCCGCCGCCAGCCGGTCCGCCCATTCCTCGATGCCGGACCGTGTCGACAAAAGATCCTGCCGGATCTCGACGAGGACGGCGGCGATGCCGCGATCGTCGCCATGAATGGGCACGGCGTAGTCGGCGTCGCGGCTGATCACATAGGGCACGTTGGCCGCGACATTGAGCGCCGCATCGGTGCGCAGGCCCGAAAGGATCGCTTCGGCGAGACCTCTTGCTTGGTCATGCAGCACGCCGGCATGCCAGGGCCTGCTGACGCCGAGGAAGACCGGCGTGAAAGAATGGATCGTCACGATCCGCGTCTGCCGGCCTGCTTGTGCCCGGCGGTCGAGATAAGCGGTCACCCGGTCATGGAACGGCGAAAAGATGATCTCGGCGCGCCGGGTCCGCTCCGCCGCATCGATGCCGACATTCCCGGGAATGTCGGTGTCTTCCGACAGTACCGGAATGCTGCCTGGCGTGCCCAGTGGCCGGTTGAGGTCGATCAGCAGCCGCGAATAGCCGCTGAGGAAGGCCGGAGCATCGAGCTTCGACGACAGCAGGCGGGTCACTTCGGCGGCGCCGATATCCCAGGCGATGTGGCGCTGCAGATGGTGGGCATCGAGGCCAAGCTGTCGATACTCGACCGGCATGTGGTTGGACGCATGCTCGCACAACAGCACGATATCGGAACGGCCGTGCTCGTTGAGGGCCTCGACGGCCTCGGGCCAATCTTTTTTTGTCACTGCGGTCATCAATAGAGCGCCCGGTAGAGATCGCAGATGGAGGCCGGATCGAGACCGGCAAGACGCTCGGCTTCATGTCGCTTGAGGCCGACGAAGGTTTCGATGAAGACGGGCGCGAACCATCCCGTCACGGTGCCGTCGGCCAGCAGCGCGTCCAGTGCCGCGGGCAGGGTTTCGGGCAGGCGCACCAGACCAAGACTTGCCCGCTCCGCCTCGCTCATCAGTGTCGGGTCGCCGGTGACCAAAGGTGGCGACGGCAGGCCCGCCTTCAGCCCTTCCAGCCCGGCGCGGATGATCGCCGCCAGCGACAGATAGGGATTGCCGGTGGCGTCGGCGGCCCGGTATTCGATGTTGTATTGCCGCGCCGGATCCCGTCCGCCGATCGTCACCGTCGGGCAGATGCGCAGCGACGCCTCGCGGTCGCGGTCGGCAAGCCAGGTGTAGGAAGAACTCCAGCTGTGCGGCTTCAGCCGGTAGAAGGACGACACGCTCGACGCCGTCATGGCGGTCATCCCAGGCAGATGGCGCAGCACGCCGGCACAGAAGGCGCCCGCTTTGGCGGAAAGGCCGCCCGCCAGTGCCGGATCGTAAGTCATCGGCTTGCCGGCCTCGTCGACGAAGCTGAAATGGATGTGGACGCCGTTGCCAACGGCGGTTGGCGCTGTCTTGGGGGCGAAGCTCGCACGCCAGCCGGCATTGCGCGCCAACTCGCGCGTGATTTCGCGGATGGCGACGGCGCGGTCGGCCGCCGTCAGCGCGTCCGCCGGCTCGTGCGTCACCTCGAACTGCTCGTCGCCGAATTCGGCGATGACCACCTCGGGCACGACGCCGGCTTCCTCGAGCGCGGCCATCAGATTCGGCGCGAAAGGATCGGCGCGGCGCAGTGCGGCGAAAGACATTGAATGCGCCTGTGCGAAGCCGCCGTCGGCGACGTTGAATTCATGCTCGAAGGCGGCGATGACCGACAGGCCGGTTGCGGCTTTCAAATCGGCCAGCGCGTCTTTGAGCATCGTGCGGGTGCAGCCGAGCCATGGGCTGCCGTCGAGCTCGACGATGTCGCCGGCGACCATATCGAATGGCGTTGCCGATCCGGTGCGTGTCGTGCGAAAGCGCGCTTCGAGATCGGGGATCAGCCGCAGGTCGCCCGACGAGCCCCAGGGGTTGGGATCGACGATCGAGTTGAACGGTGTCAGCG
>NZ_RZQA01000693.1:0-3561 GCF_004022915.1 Mesorhizobium sp. M7A.F.Ca.US.006.04.2.1 | reverse complement strand
GCCGTTCACCATGGCTGACGCGACGACGCTGACCGAAGCCGGCTATGTCGGCGAGGACGTCGAAAACATCATCCTGAAGCTGTTGCAGTCGGCCGACTACAATGTCGAGCGCGCCCAGCGCGGCATCGTCTACATCGACGAAATCGACAAGATTTCGCGCAAGTCGGACAATCCCTCGATCACCCGCGACGTGTCGGGCGAGGGCGTGCAGCAGGCGCTCTTGAAGATCATGGAAGGCACCGTCGCCTCCGTGCCGCCACAGGGCGGCAGGAAGCACCCGCAGCAGGAATTCCTGCAGGTCGATACAGCCAACATCCTGTTCATCTGCGGCGGCGCCTTCGCCGGGCTGGACAAGATCATCTCGGATCGCGGCCGCAAGACGTCGATCGGCTTCGGCGCGGTCGTCGCTTCGCCGGAGGATCGCCGCACTGGCGATGTTTTCCGCCTGGTCGAGCCCGAGGACCTGTTGAAGTTCGGTCTTATCCCTGAGTTTGTCGGCCGTCTGCCGGTCTTGGCGACGCTGGAAGACCTCGACGAACCGGCGCTGATCCAGATCCTGACCGAGCCGAAGAACGCGCTGGTCAAGCAGTATCAGCGGCTATTCGAGATGGAAAATGTCGACCTGACCTTCCATGAGAACGCTCTTTCGGCGATCGCCAAGCGCGCCATTGAGCGCAAGACCGGCGCGCGCGGCCTGCGTTCGATCATGGAGGCGATCCTGCTCGACACGATGTTCGAGCTTCCCGCACTCGAAGGCGTGCGCGAAGTGGTGATTTCGGAGGAGGTGGTGACCGGCAGTGCCCGGCCGCTCTACATCTACTCCGAGCAGAAGGAAAAGAAGGGCAATGTCAGCGCCTGACATGAGCCCGCAGCGAAATTCTGAAACGGCGCCGCAAGGCGCCGTTTTGCTGTCGCACAGCGGTTTTGCGCGGCGTACGGGCTGGCGTCGCAAATGTGTCACTCGCGGACGGGTTGGGAGTGCGGATTTGGACACGCCCCTTGATCTTTGGGGGTCGTGCATCCAACTAACTGGAGAAGGCCGAGGTGCCCGATTTCTGTGCTGTAAAACTCCCGTCACAAACGGTGGTAGGCGGAACGATCCCCGGTCGTTAATATAAGATTCGCGGTTGGCTCAATTAGCGGCCGCGACATGAAAGGTTGGACAATGGCCAAAGTATCCAAGGCACCCAGCGACGGCGTCTTCGCAGTTCTCCCACTGCGCGACATCGTGGTGTTCCCGCATATGATCGTTCCGCTCTTCGTCGGGCGTGAGAAGTCGATCAAGGCGCTGGAAGAGGTGATGGGTCAGGAAAAGCAGATCCTGCTTGCCACCCAGATGAATGCCGCCGATGACGATCCCGAGCCCGATGCCATTTTCGACATCGGCACGCTCGCCAATGTGCTGCAATTGCTCAAGCTGCCCGACGGCACCGTCAAGGTTCTGGTCGAAGGCGCTTCGCGTGCGAAAATCGTCTCGTTCACTGACCGTCCCGATTTCCACGAGGCCCGCGCCGCGGCGCTGGTCGAGCCGGAAGAGGAAGAGGTCGAGGTTGAGGCGCTGGCGCGTTCGGTCGTCACCGACTTCGAGAATTACGTCAAGCTGAACAAGAAGATCTCGCCCGAAGTGGTGGGTGCTGCCAGCCAGATCGACGACTACTCCAAGCTCGCCGACACGGTTGCCTCGCATCTCGCCATCAAGATCCCCGAGAAGCAGGAGATGCTGGCCACGCTTTCGGTCAAGGAGCGGCTGGAAAAGGCGATGGGCTTCATGGAAGCCGAAATCTCCGTCCTGCAGGTGGAGAAGCGCATCCGCTCGCGTGTCAAGCGCCAGATGGAGAAGACGCAGCGCGAGTACTACCTGAACGAGCAGATGAAGGCGATCCAGAAGGAACTCGGCGAAGGCGAGGACGGCCGCGACGAGGCCGCCGAGATCGAGGCGCGCATCAAGAAGACCAAGCTCTCCAAGGAGGCCCGCGAAAAGGCGGAAGCCGAGTTGAAGAAGCTCCGGACGATGTCGCCGATGTCGGCTGAATCGACCGTCGTGCGCAACTATCTCGACTGGATCCTGTCTATCCCGTGGGGCAAGAACTCCAAGGTCAAGCAGGATCTGGCTTTCGCGCAGAACGTGCTCGATACCGACCATTTCGGCCTCGACAAGGTCAAGGAGCGCATCGTCGAGTATCTCGCCGTGCAAAGCCGCCAGAAGAAGCTGAAGGGGCCGATCCTGTGCCTCGTCGGCCCTCCCGGTGTCGGCAAGACCTCGCTCGGCAAGTCGATCGCCAAGGCAACTGGACGCGAGTTCATCCGCATGGCGCTGGGCGGCGTGCGTGACGAGGCCGAGATCCGTGGCCACCGGCGCACCTATATCGGCTCGATGCCCGGCAAGGTCATCCAGTCGATGAAGAAGGCCAAGAAGTCCAACCCGCTCTTCCTGCTCGACGAGATCGACAAGATGGGCCAGGACTTCCGTGGCGATCCGTCATCGGCGTTGCTCGAGGTCCTCGATCCGGAACAGAATTCGACGTTCATGGACCACTACCTCGAGGTCGAATACGATCTGTCGAGCGTCATGTTCGTGACGACGGCGAACACGCTGAACATCCCGGCGCCCTTGATGGACCGCATGGAGATCATCCGTATCGCCGGCTACACCGAGGACGAGAAGATCGAGATCGCCAAGCGGCACCTGATGCCTAAGGTGATCCGCGATCACGCGCTGCAGCCGAAGGAGTTTTCCGTCGGTGAGGACGCGATCCGCGCCATCGTCCAGACCTACACCCGTGAAGCGGGCGTCAGAAGCCTCGAGCGCGAGCTGATGAAGCTCGGGCGCAAGGCGGTGACCGAGATCCTGAAGACGAAGAAGAAGACGGTGAACATCACGGCGGCGAACCTCGCCGATTACCTCGGTGTTGAACGCTTCCGCTTCGGTCAGGTCGAGGCTGACGATCAGGTCGGTGTCGTTACCGGACTCGCCTGGACGGAAGTCGGCGGCGAGCTGCTGACGGTCGAAGGCGTCATGATGCCCGGCAAGGGCCGCATGACGGTGACCGGCAATTTGCGCGACGTGATGAAGGAATCGATTTCGGCGGCGGCCTCCTATGTCCGCTCGCGCGCCGTCGATTTCGGCATCGAGCCGCCGCTGTTCGACAAGCGCGACATCCACGTGCACTTGCCGGAAGGCGCCACGCCGAAGGACGGCCCGTCTGCAGGTGCTGCCATGGCGACAGCTATTGTGTCGGTACTGACGGGTATTCCGGTCCGGGCGGATGTGGCGATGACCGGCGAGATAACGCTTCGCGGCCGCATCCTGCCGATCGGCGGGCTCAAGGAGAAGCTGCTCGCCGCACTGCGCGGCGGCATCAAGAAGGTGCTGATCCCGGAAGACAATGCCAAGGATCTGGCGGAGATTCCGGACAATGTGAAGAACGGCATGGAGATCATTCCTGTCTCACGTGTCGGCGAGGTGTTGCGCCACGCGCTGGTGCGTATGCCGGAGCCGATCGAATGGGTCGAGCCGGTCAATCCGCCGGCTCGACCCATTCGATCGGCTCCGGCATACGC
>NZ_RZQA01000692.1:0-3567 GCF_004022915.1 Mesorhizobium sp. M7A.F.Ca.US.006.04.2.1 | reverse complement strand
GAACAGGACGATCGCCAGCAGGAAGATGTTGCGCGCCCCGAACCGGTCGGCGAGCCAGCCCGACAGCGGCACGAACACCGCCATGGTCAGCATGTAAACGGTGATGCCGATGCTCATCGCCACCGGCGACACGCCGAAGGAGGCGCCCATCTGCGGCAGCGATGTCGAGATGATCGTCGAATCCAGCAACTGCATGAAAAAGGCGATGGCGACGATCAACGCCACGCGCCGCGCATGGGTGGCCGTTTCGGACAAGGTTGCGATCTCGGGAATGGCAGTCATGACGGAACCGGTTTGAACAGCATCTCCCCGGCGACGTCCAGAGACGTCGCAACAAACTTTCGTGTGCCGCCATGGCCTGCTATGGAATGGATGGGGCCGTCAAGGAGAGTATACGCGTAACATGAAGCCCATCTACATCGACTACCTCAATGCCCTCGACATCGATGCCCTTGCCATGACCGATGGCGAAATCATCGCCGCCGTCGAGGCTGGCCTGGTGGCGCAAGGCAAGGGCCAGACGGTGATCGAACCGCGCGTCCATCTCGAGCCGGACCCGTCCTTCCACGGCCATTTCAACGTGTTGCGCGGCTACGTCGCGCCGCTCGACACGGCCGGCGTCAAGATCGTCGGCGACTATGTCGACAATTACCTGCATGGCCTGCCTTCCGAATTCGGCATCCTCAACCTGTTCGACCCGCGCACCGGCGCGCCGCGCGCCATCCTCGACGCCACCGTCATCACCGACATGCGAACCGGCGCCGTCACCGCCATCGGCGCCAGGCATCTGGCGCGCAGGAATTCCAAGGTGCTGGCCCATATCGGCGCGCGCGGCACCGCCTACTGGAATGTGCGCCTGCTCGACCATCTCTTCGACTTCGACGAGATTCGCGTCCATTCGCGCCGCCCGGAAAGCCGCGACGGTTTTGCCGCCGAACTCTCAGCCGATCTCGGCAAGACGGTCACAGCGGTGGCCGACTGGAAAAGCTGCATCGAGGGCGCCGACATCGTCGTCGAGGCCTCGCGGCTGCCGGAGCCGCAGCCGTTGCTGAAGACCGAATGGATCAAGCCCGGCGCGCTGGTCGTGCCCTATGGCACGATGAGCGCGGTGGAACTGTCGTTGACCGACATCATGCAGAAAATGGTCGTCGACGATTGGGGCCAGTGCAAGGGCGGCAAGTTCGGCTCGCTACGCGCCCATGTCGAGACCGGGCGGCTGAGCGAGAAGACGCTGCATGCCGAACTCGGCCAGATCGCCGCCGGCCTGAAAGTCGGGCGCGAAAGCGACGACGAAACGATCCTGTTCTGGCATCGTGGCCTGTCGCTGTCTGATATCGCGTTGGGCAAGGCGATGCTGGCCAAGGCGCAGGCGCAAGGCATCGGCCAGAGACTGCGCTTCGCATGAGCGCGCTCGTCCTCACCGGAACCGGCGTCGGCGTCGGCGATGTCGCTGCGGTCGCCCGCGATGGGCGCAAGGTGGAGATCGGACCCGATGTCATCGGCAGGCTGGAGAAGGCACGAAGAGTGCTCGACCAGGCTGCAGCGTCCGGCCAGCAGATCTATGGCTTGAACACCGGGCTCGGCGCCAATCTCGGCACTGCTGTAGAGGGCGATGCCGGAGCCTTCCAGCGCCAGTTGCTGGAGGGACGCAGCGGCGCCGTCGGCGAAGGATTGCCGGTCGATGCCGTGCGGGCAAGCATGGCCGCGCGTGCAGCGATGCTGTCGGTTGGCGGATCCGGCCTTTCGTCTTCCGTCTTCGTTGCTTTGCTCGACGCGCTCAATGCCGGCGTCCATCCCGTCATGCCCTCGCTCGGTTCGATCGGAGCCGGCGACCTGGTGCTGATGACGGCACTCGCCCGCATGCTCACCGGCGAAGGCGAAGCCGACTATCAGGGCCGTCGCATACCGGCGGCCAAGGCGCTGATGATGGCGCGCCTCGCCCCGATCAGCCTGGCGCCCAAGGACGGGCTATCGCTGATCAACGCATCGGCGGTTTCCGCCGGCAGCGGCGCACTTGCGGTGACGGATGCCCTCACTGCCCTGGCCCAGCAACAGCATGCCGGGGCTTTGACCATGGAAGGTTTTGGTGCCAACCGCACCATCCTCGACCCGCGCCTGCATATGGCGCGCCCGGCAGCCGGCCAGCAGGAAGCAGCCAAGGTGCTGCACAATCTGCTCGTCCGAGACGACGCGCCGGCACCGACCACCTTGCAGGACCCGCTGTCGATCCGCTGCATGCCGTCGGTCCATGGCGCACTGATCGAGGCGATCGGCCAGGCGAGACAGGCTGTCGAGATCGAGCTCAACGCCGCCGCCGACAACCCGCTGGTGCTGGGCGATGATGAACTGGTACTGTCGACCGGCAATTTCCACACCGCCGCACTGGCGCTCGCCTTTGAGACGCTCGGCCTGGCGATCGCCCAATGTGCCGCGGCCAGTGCCGCGCGCTTCATCCAGCTCACCGGTTCGGGCCGCAATGGCCTACCGAAATATCTGTCGCCGGTCGGCGGCGCCTCCGCCGGCTTCGTACCGCTACAGAAGACAGTGACCTCGATCCTGGCCGCCATCCGCCACAAGGCCAATCCGGTGATGCTCGACTTTCTGGCCGTGTCGGAGGGCGTCGAGGATCACGCCACGCAGACACCTCTGGCGGTTGCGAAATGCGCAGGGATGATCGCGCTGTGGCGGCGGCTGATCGCCTTCGAATTGATGGCCGCCGCGCAGGCCGTCGACCTGCGCGACGGCTTCACGCTGGCGCCGCGCACCGCCGCAATTCACACGGCAATCCGCGCTCTCGTCCCCATGCTGAAAGAGGACCGGCCGCTCGGTATCGACGCCGAAGCGCTCTACGCCGCGCTCGCCGGCGCCAGTTGGCCGGCCTGACGCGGCTTCTCAGAAGACGATGGTCTTGTGGCCGTTGAGCATGACGCGGGCTTCGAGATGCAGCTTGACGGCGCGCGCCAGTACCCGGCTTTCGATGTCGCGCCCGACAGCGACGAAATCCTCGGCGCTCATCGCATGGGTGACGCGTTCGGTCTCCTGATCGATGATCGGGCCCTCGTCGAGGTCGGAAGTGACGTAATGCGCCGTCGCACCGATCAGCTTGACGCCGCGGTCGAAAGCCTGGTGGTACGGCTTGGCGCCCTTAAAGCTCGGCAGGAACGAATGGTGGATGTTGATCGCCCGTCCGAACAGCCGGTCCGACAGACCTTTTGAAAAGACCTGCATGTAGCGCGCCAGGATGACCAGTTCGGCCCCTGTCCGCTGCACCAGGTCCAGCAGCTTCTGTTCCTGTTCGGCCTTGTTCTCCTTGGTGGTCGGCCAATGGTGGTAGGGAATGCCCTCCAGCTCGGCGAAGCGGCGGGCATCCTCGTGGTTGGAGACGACGGCTGCAACCTCCGCGTTCAGCCAGCCGACCCTGATCTGGTACAGCAGATGGAGAAGCGCGTGGTCGAACTTGGAGACCATGACGATGATCTTCGGGCGGCGTCCCTGATCGACCAGCGCGGTCTTCATGCCGAAGCGGTCGACGCTCGATTCCAGGGCCCGCGCCAGACTGTCCCCGGT
>NZ_RZQA01000691.1:0-3579 GCF_004022915.1 Mesorhizobium sp. M7A.F.Ca.US.006.04.2.1 | reverse complement strand
TTGCTGCCCGTCCGCTCTGGCTCCGCTCGTTGCTCCTGGAGCCGGACCGCGACGACTGGGTCTACTGGCAGTACCACAACAGGGGTCGCGTCGACGGCATCAATGGCGATGTCGATATGAACGTGCTGAAGGGTGGGCCGGCGGTGCTGGCTGCACTGTTTGCGCCATCAAGCTGATCCGCTGGCGCCCGACTCTATTTCCGCAGGAACGCCGCTATCTGGCTGAAAACGCTAACGAACATCGCTTCGGTCAGCACACCGGTGTTGGTGTTGTAGCGCGAGCAATGATAGCTCGAAAACAGCGTGATGCTGCCGGCCGGCAGCTGCCCGCCATGCTTGAACGGATAGGCGGCGACGCGCCCGCCCAGCGCCCGCACCGTCGACTGATGCGCGATCGATCCCAGTGCCAGCACGGCGCGCAGATTCGGGAACCTGGCGATCGTCGGCACCAGGAATGTCCGGCAGGTGGCAATCTCAGCGCCCACCGGCTTGTTCTCCGGCGGCACGCAGCGCACCGCGTTGGTGATCGCGGTGCCGACCAGCTCCAATCCGTCATCTGGCCGCGCCTTGAACTCTCCGCGCGCAAAACCGTGCGAAATCATCGTCGAGTAGAGCAGGTCGCCGGCATAGTCGCCGGTGAACGGGCGGCCCGTTCGATTGGCACCGCGCAGGCCAGGCGCCAGCCCGACGATCAGCAACTGAACCGCCGCGTCACCCTCGGGTGGTAAAAAAGTCGGCACCGGCGCATTGAACCAGGACGGCTCGCGCTGCCGCCACTCGGCGATGAAGTCATGCAGCCTTGGGCAGAGCGGGCAATCGCGGCCGGGTTCGGAGGCGGAAAGCACGGTCAAGGCGACCGGCCTCAATAATCGTCCTCGTCGACTTCGGCCGGCTCGGGCCTGCGCACCGGGCGCTCGGACGGGTCACGGCCAACCTCGTTCTTCAGCGTCGTCAGGTCGATGAAATGGTCGGCCTGGCGGCGCAGATCGTCGGAGATCATCGGCGGCTGCGAGGCCATGGTCGAGACGATCGATACCTTGCGGCCACGCCGCTGCAATGCCTCGACCAATGTGCGGAAATCGCCGTCGCCGGAAAAGATGACGTAGTGGTCGACGACATCGGCGAGTTCCAGCGCATCGACGGTGAGCTCGATGTCCATATTGCCCTTGATCTTGCGGCGGCCGGTCGAGTCGGTGAATTCCTTGGCCGGCTTGGTGACCACCTTGAAGCCATTATAGTCGAGCCAGTCGATCAGTGGACGGATCGAGGAGTATTCCTGATCCTCGACCAGCGCCGTGTAATAATAGGCGCGCAGCAGATAGCCGCGCTTCTGGAAGCTCGACAGAAGCTTGCGGTAGTCGATGTCGAAGCCGAGCGCGCGCGACGTCGCGTAGAGATTGGCGCCGTCGATGAATAGGGCGATTTTTTCACGAGGGTCGAACATGGAAAATATTCCTTCTCGAAATAAACACCCGTCTAAACCAAATGCGATAGCGTTCGGTCAGGCTCATAATAAACCGGCTGACCTCTATGCCATCCGAGATAGCGCCAGTTTCGCGGCAATCCAAGGGCGCGTGCGGCACTGCAAGCAATTGTGATCGGGACACCGAACACATAGCACAGACTGGTTTTGCCAAATCGGGTGTTTGAACCAAGGTTTGGGCGCCATGCAACCCAGCCATTGCCATGATGCTTGTATTTTGGCGGCGTTCGGGTTATGGACCGCGCCTGTTTTCCATCAAATCCATCGCATGAAAGGGGCAATCCATGGCCCGCGTAACCGTTGAAGATTGCATCGACAAGGTCGACAACCGCTTCGAGTTGGTGCTCCTTGCCGGCCATCGTGCCCGGCAGATCAGCCAGGGCGCGCCGATCACAGTGCCGCGTGACAACGACAAGAATCCGGTTGTGGCGCTGCGCGAGATCGCCGATGAGACGCTGTCGCCCGACGACCTCAAGGAAGATCTGATCCATTCGCTGCAGAAGCATGTCGAGGTCGACGAGCCCGAGGCCGATGGCGAGGCGATTGCCGATCAGACCGGCACCGCCGTTGCCGCCACCGACGCCGACGACGCCGAGGAGAACATCACCTTCGACCGGATGACCGAGGAAGACCTCCTGGCCGGCATCGAGGGCCTGGTGCCGCCGGAAAAGAGCGACGACTACTAAGCCAGCGTTCTGGACCTGCCTGGAATACGTTTCCGGCACTTCCGTCCAGTCAGTTTCGTGGCTATCTATGGGATGCGCCGTACGCTAGTGCGGCGCATCAATCATTTCAGCACCGCGAGATTCCGCCCATGATGCGTCAGTATGAGCTTGTCGAGCGCGTCCAGCGCTACAAGCCTGACGTCAACGAGGCGTTGCTCAACAAGGCCTATGTCTATGCCATGCAGAAGCATGGCCACCAGAAGCGCGCTTCCGGCGATCCGTATTTCTCGCATCCGCTCGAAGTCGCCGCCATCCTCACCGAAATGCATATGGACGAGGCGACGATCGCGGTCGCCCTGCTGCACGACACCATCGAGGACACGACCGCCACGCGGGCCGAGATCGACGATCTGTTCGGCCCCGAAATGGGCAAGCTGGTCGAGGGCCTGACCAAGTTGAAGAAGCTCGATCTGGTCTCGAAGAAGGCCGAGCAGGCGGAAAACCTGAGAAAGCTTCTGCTGGCGATTTCGGAAGATGTCCGCGTGCTGCTGGTCAAGCTCGCCGATCGTTTGCACAATATGCGCACCCTCGACCACATGCCGGAGGCCAAGCGCCTGCGCATCGCCGAGGAGACGATGGATATCTACGCACCGCTGGCCGGGCGCATGGGCATGCAAGGCATGCGTGAAGAGCTGGAGGAGATCGCCTTCCGCTTCATTAATCCTGAAGCCTATCGCGCCGTCACCGCACGGCTTGCCGAAATCTTCGAACGCAACAAGGGCGTGCTGACGGACATCGAAAAGGCACTGTCCACGTTGTTCGAGAAGCATGCGATCAACGCCAGCGTAAAGAGCCGGCAGAAGAAGCCGTGGTCGGTGTTCCGCAAGATGGAGGCCAAGGCGCTGTCCTTCGAGCAGCTCTCTGACATCTTCGGCTTTCGCGTCGTCGTCGACACGGTCGAGGACTGCTACCGGGCGCTTGGCGCCATCCACACCGCGTGGTCGATGGTGCCGGGTCGCTTCAAGGACTACATCTCGACGCCGAAACAGAACGACTACCGCTCGATCCACACCACCATTGTCGGCCCGTCGCGCCAGCGTGTCGAGCTGCAGATCCGTACCCGAGAGATGAACAAGATCGCCGAATACGGCGTCGCCGCCCATTCGATCTACAAGGATACCGGCGGCAAGACGAATGGCGCCGCCCACGCGATTTCAAAGGAAACCAACGCCTACGCCTGGCTGCGCCGCACCATCGAGCAGCTTGCCGAAGGCGACAACCCTGAGGATTTCCTCGAAAATACCAAGCTGGAACTGTTCCAGGACCAGGTGTTCTGCTTCACCCCGAAAGGCATGTTGATTGCGCTGCCGCGCGGCGCGACACCGATCGACTTCGCCTATGCGGTGCACACCGATGTCGGCGACACCTGCGT
>NZ_RZQA01000690.1:0-3580 GCF_004022915.1 Mesorhizobium sp. M7A.F.Ca.US.006.04.2.1 | reverse complement strand
GACAGCTCAGGCACCGGCCACGGATCCTACCTGACCTTCGGCCAGCGTGCCGATATGGCCATTACCGGGGAGGTGAGCACCTGGCGCGTGGCGGGCGCCAGCGGCAATGAAAAAATCCACACCTTCTGTCCAACCTGCGGAACGCCGGTCTTTCTGATATCCGTCGCCATGCCGGAATTCATAGCGGTCCATGCGGCCAGCCTCGACGATCCGGAACAGTTCAGCCCACAGATGGTGACTTACACGAGCCACGGCCATGCCTGGGACAAGATGGATCCCGCCTTGCAGGCGGTCGAGCGAATGCCGTAGTGAAACGCGTCCGCCGGTCGGCCCGCGATCTGCCGTAGCGCCTTCAGGCGCGATGCTCTTGGCCGATCAGCCGGCTCGCCGCTGTCTCGGCTATGGCATCGGCAAGCTCGAGGCCCCATTGCTGGCGGCAATAGGCGCGGAAATCGAAGCAGGGCAGGCCGGGGCAGACCTCGAACTCGATGAGGTGGACGGTGTCGTCGGCCTCGACCCTGAGATCGATGGAAAACACGTCGCGCAGGCCGAGCCCGCTCATCAGCCGCCCGGCGATCGCACGAATCCTGGCGTCGGCGGCCGGCTGGCTGTCGGCGACCGCGACGAGCTCCGGCTCGGCGTAATGTCCCGCCGCTTTCGCTGCCTCGCCAGTGTCGCCGTAGAGCGCCAGGCTGTCGGCCATGGTCTGGAAATCGGCGCCTGAATCGACAAAGGCCACGCCAAGCACTTCGACTCCCGCGCCCGGCATCAGGCTAAGGAAACTGGCGCGCACGTTGCGGCCGGCGACGTAGGGCTGGACGACGACATCGTCGCGATAGGCCGAAAAGACGCGCCGGCTGAGCTCCAAAGCGTGGGCGAGATCGCCGCAGCGCGACTCCGGCCAGATGCCGATCTTGGCGCCGAGCCGGTTGGGCTTGACGAACCAGCCGGCGGGCGAGGCCGGCGGCTCGACCAGCCATTGGCCGTCACGCGCGAGCCCAGCCTGTGGCACCGGCAGGCCGAGCGCGCCGAGCACGGCGCCGGAGCGGAACTTGTCCTGGCAGAGCGCGAACAGCGCATCGTCGGCGCCGATTGTCTTGAAACCGCCCAGTCGCGCCAAAGCGGGCGCCGCGCCGCCGCGGAAATAGGCGATGCCGTCGGTCAGCGTCCAGACCAGCGTTGTGCTGGGATGCTCGCCGGCGAGCACGCTGGCAGCGTCGTCGAGCGCCACCGGCGTGAACGACAGGCCGCGTGCCTGGCAGGCACGGCCAAGCACGTCGAATTCAGGAGCGAGATCGGTCGACTGCGCCAGATAGGACGCGATTTCGGTTGCGCGCTGCGGCGCATGGCCGTCGGCGACCAGACGGTCGAAACAAGCCTTTTCCGGCTCATGGACGAGTATCAGTTTCGGCTTACGGCTTGGCATGAGATGAACGATCCCCGGCGGTACGATCACCTACCATCGCATGGTCGAGACGTCAGGCTCTCGCGAAACCGACACGGTGCGGGCGGTGGCGTGACAACGCACCGTCCGACCGTAGAATCCAGTTCGATCAGGCGATCAGCACGCGCGGCTCGAAGCGGCCGTTGACGGGAATATCGAGCAGAAAGGTCATGCCGCCCTGCAGATCCAGCAGACGCTGCTTCTCATCCTTGCCCGACCAGGCGGAGGTGACCGCCAGCCGGTCGGCCTTGGCGCCGACGAAGGCTGGGCAGGATGGCTGCGTCACCGGCATGGCGACCGTGCGGACGAGCTTGCCGTCGGGTCCGTAGGCTTCGATGACGCTGCCGCCCCAGACGGCGTTCCACAGGATGCCGTCGCGGTCGAGCACCGACCCGTCGACATAGCCCTTGGCCGAGCGGTGGTCGACGAACAGCTTGGGCTCACCGGCAGGCAGACCGGTCGCCGGGTCGCAGGCGACGCGCATCAGCAGCCCGGTCGAGGTGTCGGTGTAGTAAGCGATCGCGCCATCCTCGGTAAAACAGATCGAATTGGAGACGGTGATGTCCGAAAACAGCTGGCGCAGTTCGCCCTTGAAAAACCAGTAGATCGAACCCGCGCCTTTTTCCTCGCCCTTGCCCATGGTGCCCATCCACAGGGCGCCGCAGGGATGGACGCGGGAATCGTTGGAGCGCGTGACCGGATTGTCGGCCTCGACAGGCGTGTGCAGCGTCAGCTTGCCGGTCGCGACATCGCGGACATAAAGGCCGGTCTCGGCGGCGATCAGCTGGCGCTTGTCGTCGATGACGGCGATGGCGCTCGCCATTTGGCCAAGCTCATGGACGGTGGTCGCGCCGCCGGACAGCCGCTTTTCCAGAAGCTGGCTGTTGACGATGTCAAACCAGTAGAGCGTATCGGTGGCGGGATCGTAGCTCGGCCCCTCGCCGAGCTGGCAGACGTGATCGGAAAAAACCGAAACGATCGCTTCGCTCATCCTGCTTCTCCGAACACCGCATCCCAGGCCGCGACGGCAGCTTGCGCACGCGCGGCCACCTCGTCGACGCTCATGCCCGGCTTGAACAGGCTGGAGCCCAGACCAAAGGCGGTCACGCCGGCAGCCTTGTAGCCGGCAAAATCTTTTTCGGAGACACCGCCGACGGCACCGACCAATGTCTGCGCCGGCAACACCGCGCGCATCGCTGAAATGCCGCCGGCACCCAGCACGCTCGCCGGGAAGAATTTCAGGGCCGAGGCGCCGAGCTTGATCGCCAGGAAAGCCTCGGTCGGCGTGAACACGCCGGGCATCGTCACCATGCCGTAATGCATGGCGCGCGCCATCACCTCGGCATCGATGTTGGGACTGACCAGAAGCCGCCCTCCGGCCTGGTGCAAGCCATCGACATCGGCCGGCGTCAGCACCGTGCCGGCGCCGACCAGCGCCGTTTTCGGCAGCACTTGGACGATGCGGGCGATCGACGAGAACGGTTGCGGCGAGTTGAGCGGCACTTCGATCGCCTCGATGCCAGCGTCGAACAGCGCCTGGCCCATGGCCATCGCCTCGGTGGGCTTGAGCCCGCGAAGGATGGCAACCAGGCCGCGCTTGAGTTTTGGAAACGGTGCGGTCTGGCTCATCGGGCAACTCCAATTCTGGCGATCATGCCGTTCTCGCGCGCCGCCTCGACGAGACCGGCACGCACTGCCTCGTCGGCGTCGACGGCCCGGACCTCAAGCCCAGCAAGACCAAGTGCGGCCTGGTAGAGTGCGGCCAGCGCGCCGGAGGCAATCAGCACCACGGGTTCGGCACCGGCGCCATGCCGGCGGCTGGCGGAGGCGATCTCGCCGCCGATCAAAAGGCCGGACAGGCAGGCGGCGGCATCGTCGGCTTTCAGATCCTGCAGCAGGCCGGCGGCGCGGATCGAAAACAGCCGCGAGGTGACATCGCCGCCTTCGCCCAATGCGGTGTCGCACCAGCGGCGGAAGAACGGATTGTCCGATGTGACCGGCTTGGGGTGCTCGCCGAGCGAGTGGCGCAGGATCGAGTGCGCGGCAAGCACGGAAAACAGCTCGCCGGTCGGCCAGGTGCCGAAGCCGGTGACGGCGCCGTCCTCGACCAGCACCCATTTCGAATGGGTGCCGGGC
>NZ_RZQA01000068.1:0-12932 GCF_004022915.1 Mesorhizobium sp. M7A.F.Ca.US.006.04.2.1 | reverse complement strand
CATCGGCGCCATCCAGGCGATGAAGGCCGGCAACATCGACATGAAGGCGGTTGTCGTCGGCGGCGTCGATGCCACCCAGGACGCGCTGGCGGCCATGCAGGCGGGCGACCTCGACGTAACTGTGTTCCAGGACGCGGCCGGCCAGGGCGCCGGCGCTCTCGATGCGGCGCTCAAGCTCTCCAAGGGCGAGAAGGTCGAGCACAAGGTCTACGTGCCCTTCCAGCTGGTGACACCAGCCAACATCGACAAGTTCCTGAAGAAGAACTGAGCCGCCAGCGGTTCGATACGGAGCGGCGCTCTCGATCAAGACAGCGCCGCTCCCCTCTCTCCCTCAGCGCCGGCACGGCGCGAGGGCGACCGCGGCTGATGGAGGACAGAATACGTGGCACAGACATCTCATGGCGTCGGCGGCGTCGGTTATGATGCGAAGAAGCGCACATGGCCGGCCGAGTTCAATGTTTTTCTGGCACTGGTCATTCTCGTCGTCATCTTCGAACTGATCGGCCGCATCTTTCTCGGCGACAGCTTTCTGTTCAACACACGCAGCGATGTCGGCGGCATCTTCAACGAAGCGCGCCTGCAGATCATCATCCTGCAGGTGTCGATCGTCGGCATCATCGCCATCGGCGTGACACAGGTCATCATCACCGGCGGCATCGACCTGTCCTCGGGCTCGATCGTCGGCGCGACCGCCATGATCGCCATGAGCTTCGCCCAGGTGGCGACGGTCAACGGCAACCCCAATCCCAAGGCGATGTTCCTGGCGCAAGGCTGGACCGACCTGCCTGTCATCGTGCCGCTGCTGGTGGCGATCGCCTGCGGCCTCTTCGCCGGCCTGGTCAATGGCGCGCTGATCGCCTACACGCGCATTCCGCCGTTCATCGCCACGCTCGGCATGATGGTGACCGCGCGCGGCATCGCCAAATGGTGGTCCAAGGGCCAGCCGATCTCGTTTCCCACCGAGAGTTTCGCCAGCATCGGCAAAGGCCTGATGCCGGTCGTCATCTTCCTGTCGCTGGCCATCCTGTTCCAGCTGATCATGACCTATACGAGGTACGGCAAGCACTGTTACGCGATCGGCTCCAATGAGGACGCCGCGCGCATGTCCGGCATCAAGATCGCCAATCACAAGATCCTGGTCTACGTCATCGCCGGCATTCTCGCCGCGCTCGCCGCCGTGGTGCTGAGCTCCAAGAACCTGACCGCGCAGTCCGGCATGGGCGTGATGTACGAACTCGACGCCATCGCCATGGCGGTCATCGGCGGGGTCTCGCTGTCGGGCGGCCGCGGCTCGATCATCGGCACGGTGATCGGCTCGCTGATCTTCGGCGTCATCATCTCCGGCTTCACCTTCCTGCGCCTCGACGCCTACTACCAGGAGATGGTCAAGGGCGTGATCATCGTCGGTGCGGTGGTTCTCGACCAGTGGCGCCAACGCCTGCGGGCAATGAGGGCATGACCATGTCAGACATCGTCCTGAAGACCGAAAACCTGACCAAGCGCTATGGCGGCGTGCATGCGCTGGAAGGCGCGAACTTCGAGCTGCGCAAGGGCGAGCATGTCGCCATCATGGGCGACAACGGCGCCGGCAAATCGACCTTCGTGCGCCAGATCACCGGCGTCGAGCAGCGCACCAGCGGCCAGATCTGGTTCGACGGCAAGGAAGTGAATTTTGCCGGGCCGATCGAGGCCCGCACGGCGGGCATCGAGACCGTGTTCCAGAATCTGGCGCTGGCCGACGATCTCGACGTGCCGTCGAACCTGTTCCTCGGCCGCGAGAAGGTTTTGTTCAACCTCGGCCCGTTCTCGATCCTCGACCGCAAATACATGCGCAAGGCAACCGAGGCGGCGCTGGTCCGCACGGCGGTGAAGATCCCCAATCTGTCCAACACCATCCGCCACATGTCGGGCGGCCAGCGCCAGTGCGTGGCGATCGCCCGGACGGCGACCTTCGCCTCCAAGCTGATCATCATGGACGAGCCCACCGCCGCCCTTGGCGTGCAGGAGACCGCGCAGGTCGAAAACATCGTGCGTACGCTCAAGGACAATGGCGAGCCGCTGATCCTGATCAGCCACAATATGCGCCAGGTGTTCGATCTCTGCGACCGCATCGTCGTGTTCCGGCGCGGCCGCATCGTCGCCAATCTGCGCAAGGAGAACACCGACGGAAACGACATCGTCTCCTACATCACCGGCGCCAAGACCGGGGAGGCGGAACTCGCGGCCTAAAACAGGATGGTCATCCTGTTTTCTGGCGCGCTCGAAACATAGCCTTGCCACCTTTCCCCAAAAGCAAGGTGCGGACAACTCTCTCCAACCCATCCCCCCAGAGGAAATACCCATGACCGTTCGCTTCGCTCTCCTCGGTGCCGGCCGCATCGGCAAGGTCCACGCCCGTGCCGTCGGCTCCAATCCGCAGGCCAAACTGGTTGCGGTTGCCGATGCGTTCGAGAAGGCGGCCACCGAACTGGCCAGCGCCTATGGCGCCGAGGTGCGCAGCATCGAGGACATCGAGAAAGCCGGAGATATCGACGCCGTCATCATCTGCACGCCGACCGACACCCATGCCGATCTGATCGAGCGCTTCGCCAAGGCCGGCAAGGCGATCTTCTGCGAGAAGCCGATCGACCTCGACGTCAAGCGCGTCGAGAAATGCCTGGCCGTGGTCGAGAAGACCAAGGCGACGCTGATGGTCGGCTTCAACAGGCGCTTCGATCCACACTTCGCCGCCGTGCGCAAGGCGATCGACGACGGCGCCATCGGCACCGTCGAGATGGTCACCATCACCTCGCGCGATCCCGGCGCGCCGCCGATCGACTACATCAAGCGTTCGGGCGGCATTTTTCGCGACATGACCATCCATGATTTCGACATGGCGCGCTTCCTGCTCGGCGAAGAGGTCGTGGCGGTCAGCGCCCATGCCTCGGTGCTGGTCGACAAGAAGATCGGTGATGCCGGCGATTTCGATAGCGTCAGTGTCATCCTCGAAACCGCTTCCGGCAAGCAGGCCGTCATCTCCAACTCGCGCCGCGCCACCTATGGCTACGACCAGCGCATCGAGGTGCATGGCTCGAAAGGCATGGTCGCGGCCGAGAACCAGCGCCCGGTGTCGATCGAGCTGGCCAACGAGAAGGGCTATACCCGCCCGCCGCTGCACGACTTCTTCATGACCCGCTATCTCGACGCCTATGCCAATGAGATCGCTGCTTTCATCGCCGCAGCGACATTAGGCAAGAAGGCCGCGCCGAGCGGCGCGGACGGACTGGTGGCGCTGAAACTGGCCGACGCAGCGCTGAAATCAGCAACGACCGGCAAGACCGTCCGTCTCGACAAGTAAGAGAACCCTTAGGAAAAACCACAGGAGCAGAGCGATGAGCGCATCAGCCGATCGCAATTCACAGACACGCGCCATCGTCACCGGCGGCGCGCAAGGCATTGGCTTTGCCGTCGCCGAGGCCTTGGCCGATGAAGGCTGCCGGGCACTGGCGCTCATCGGCCGCTCGCAGGAGAAGGGCGACAAGGCTGTCGCCCATTTCAAGAAAGCCGGCGTCGATGCGATTTTCATCAGCGCCGATGTGTCAAAAGTGGCGGACTGCAAGCGCGCGGTCGCCACCGCGATCTCGCATTTCGGCACCGTCAACGCGCTGGTCAACGCCGCCGCCACTTCGGCGCGCGGTTCGCTGGTCGAAACCTCCGAAGAGTTGTTCGATACGATTTTCGATACCAATGTGCGCGGCCCGTTCTTCCTGATGCAGGGCGTGGTGGCGCATCTCCTTGAGAAGAAGGCACCCGGCTCGATCGTCAACGTGCTGTCGATGTCGGCGCATACCGGCCAGTCGTTCCTGACGCCCTATTCGACCAGCAAGGGCGCGCTGATGACGCTGACCAAGAACGTCGCCAATGCTTATCGCTACAACCGCATCCGCTGCAATGCGGTGCTGCCCGGCTGGATGGATACGGAAGGCGAGGACATCGTGCAGAAGAAGTGGCACGACGCGCCGGACGACTGGCTGGCGAAAGCCGAAGCGACGCAGCCGATGGGCCAGTTGGTCAAGCCGGACCAGCTTGCCCGTCTGATCAGCTACATGGTCAGCCCGCAGTCCGGTGTCATGACCGGGTCGCTGGTCGACTACGATCAAAGCATTGCGGGGGCGTCACCGGAGTAACGCCGGCGAGTCTCAAACGCCCATCACTTCGTCATCCACGGGCGGAGCAAGGAGCGTAGCGACGCAGCGCAGACCCGAGGATCCATGCCGCGACTTCTGAGCGTTGCTGCGGTGCGGAATTCTGCTCCGCTGCACCATTCGGCCAAAGTCACGGAATGGATCCCAGGGTCTCCGCGACGGAGCTTCGCTCCTGCTCCGCCCAGGGAGGACGAAGTTTGGGTGCTTCGGCCATCCCGAATTGTCTCCGCATCAGGGCACGTGACAAGTGCCTCCGCATCGACTATATGAGCCTCATGATCAACCTGACCGCCACATATTGGTACTTTAGGAGCTCGCTGGCGGCGGGAGGATTGCGCTCGATCTGAAGATTGCAGCAACAAGATCCGAACAGCCGCCATACCTGGCGGCTTTTTTGTTTTCAGCCGGCAGGTTTCCTCTAAATCAAAGAGGAGCATGATGTCGTCCGAAAACCGCTTCACACTTTTCGGCATCATGCTCTCGACAGGAGCAGAAAGCCGTGTTGACCACCACAGACGACCTCCGGGTCAAGGAAATCCGAGAACTGAGCACACCGGACGAGGTGATGCGGGAGATACCGCGCACTTTGACGGCGACGCGCACCGTCAGCGCATCGCGCAACGCAACCCATGCCATCTTGAACGGGACCGACGACCGGCTGCTCGTCATCGTCGGCCCGTGTTCGATCCACGATCCGGTCGCGGCCGTCGACTACGCCAGCCGTCTGGCGGCGCTGCGCGAGAGCCTGTCGGACCGGCTGGAGATCGTGATGCGGGTCTATTTCGAAAAGCCGCGCACGACGGTCGGCTGGAAAGGCCTCATCAACGATCCCGACCTCGACGGCAGCTTCAACATCGACAAGGGGCTGCGGATGGCACGCAATGTGCTGTCGGCCGTCAACAATCTCGGCCTGCCGGCGGCGACCGAATTCCTCGACATGACCACCCCGCAATACATTGCCGACCTCGTGGCCTGGGGCGCGATCGGCGCGCGCACGACCGAGAGCCAGATCCACCGCGAACTGGCCTCGGGCCTCTCCTGCCCGGTCGGCTTCAAGAACGGCACCGACGGCAATCTGCGCATAGCCGCCGAGGCGGTGAAATCCGCCGCGCAGCCGCATCATTTCATGGCGGTGACCAAGGGCGGGCGCAGCGGCATCGCCACGACCACGGGCAATGAGGACTGCCACGTTATCCTGCGCGGCGGCGTTCAGCCCAACTATGACGCGGCGAGCGTCGAAGCCGCCGCTGTGGAACTCGCCCGCATCGGCGTTGCGCCCCGTCTGATGATCGACGTCAGCCACGCCAACTCGGCCAAGAAGCCCGAGAACCAGCCCAAGGTGGCGGCAGATGTCGCCGGCCAGGTCGCGGCAGGCGACGAGCGCATCATCGGCCTGATGATCGAGAGCAATCTCGTCGCCGGCCGGCAGGACGTGGTGCCGGGCAAGCCGCTGGTCTATGGCCAGAGCATCACCGATGGCTGCATCGACTGGGCGACCACCGAGACCGTGCTGCACGGCCTTGCCGGCGCCGTCGAGTGGCGCCGCTCGGCACGCCGCGCCATGATCGACAACCGGCAGGGAGCTGCCTGACAGGGCATAGGGAAGTGGGCGGCGGTGACCGGGATTACGCCGCCCTTAATCCTTCCCATGCCGTGAACACCGATACGGCAAAGAGCAGCAGTCCGGCCGCCCGGCCGGCAAAAATGGTCGCCCGCGGATTGGCGATCAGAAGGTTGCGGCTGCGGCCGGCCGTGATAGCCAGCCCGCCATAGATCGCAGCCTGCGTCACCACGGTCAGCAGCCCCATGACCGTCGCCTGCATCCAGATCGGACCGTAGTCCGGTTTCAGGAACTGCGGGTAGACGGCAAGCACGAACAGGTATGCCTTCGGGTTGATCAGGCAGGTCACAAACCCCTGGCGAAACGCCTTCCATGCGGAACGGCTGCCGGCAGGCCCCTCCTGGCCGACGATGATGGAACTGCGCATCAGCGTGATGCCTATGAAGGCCATGTAGGCGGCGCCGGCAAGCAGAAGCGGCTTGAACAGGATCGGCACGAAATGCATCAGCAGGCCGACGCCGATGGCGCCGTTCAGCGTATGCACCATGCCGCCGACCATGATGCCGCCGGTCGCGGCGAGACCCCTGTCGCGTCCGCCGGTCAGTGCATTGGCAAGCACGAAGAGCATATCCATGCCCGGAACGGCGATGATGCCGAACAGCAGGATAAAGAAAAGCCAGAGGTTTGCCGCGTAGTCCATGTCAGTTGCCTATCGCCTCGCCCGGCCAAGCCGCAGCGGAACCTGTTGATTTTCAATCCGATAGGCGCTCCTATAGGTCAGCCCAACTGACAATGGTGTGTCAGTTGGGCGCGCAACCTGGGGTAAAAAATGCGCAAGGCGTCGCGCCTGTTCGAGATCATCCAGATCCTGCGGCTGGCGCGGCAGCCGGTGACGGCGGCGACGATTGCCGAGCGGCTGGAAGTGACGGTGCGCTCGATCTATCGCGACATCGCAGCGCTGCAGGCGATGCGCGTGCCTATCGAAGGGGGCCGCGGCATCGGCTACATCCTGCGCCCCGGCTTCGACCTGCCGCCGCTGATGTTTTCGATCGAGGAGATGGAGGCGATCGTCCTGTCGCTGGCGCTGCTGGAGCGCACCGGCGACAATGAACTCAAGCAGGCGGCCAAGCGCGTCAGCGCCAAGATCGCCGGCGCGGTGCCGCCACCCTTGCGGCAGGCATTCGACGCCAATGCGCTGCATGCCTGGGGTTTCGCCGCGCCCTCGACCGGCGCGATCGACCTTGCGCTGGTGCGACGCGCCATCCGCGACGAGGAGAAGCTCGACCTCTCCTATCGAGACGAAATGGGCCGCGCCTCCGAGCGCCTCATCCGCCCGATCGCGCTGATCTACTACGCCGAAACCGCCAACATCGTCGCCTGGTGCGAGCTGCGCCAGGCGATCCGCAATTTCCGCAGCGACCGGATCGAGGATTGCCAGGCGACGGGGCTACGCTTCAAGGGCGAAGGCGACCGGCTGCGGCAGGTCTGGGTGAGCGGGTGGGAGACGAACGTCGCTGCCACCGTAGTCTGAAGCGAGCGGAGGTCACCTCACATCGACCCAGCGCTTTGCCTCGAACGAACGCGCCATGGCGTGCACCGTGCGCTCGATCTCCAGCCCCTCGGCGAATTCGATGAGTCGCGCGGGCTTGCCGGCCAATCGCGTCAGCAATTCGTGGCACTCGATGATCTTGAGATCGTTGAAGCCGAGGCCATGGCCTGGCGCCGGCACAAAGAGGTCATAGGGCTTGTGGTGCGGCGCCACCAGGACGGTGCGGTAGCCCTGTTCGGTGGGGCGGTCTGATGTGAGATAGAGCTGGAATTCGTTCGAGCGTTCCTGGTCGAACAGGATCGACCCCTTCGAGCCGAATATCTGGACGGCGATGCGGCCCTTGCGGCCCCAGGCCGAGCGGTTGACCAGCAGCGTGCCGGCAATGCCGTTTTCCAGATGCATCAGCACGCTGGCGATGTCGTAGGTCTCCACCGCGCGACGACCGCCGCTGGCCAGCTTGCGATCGGCATAGGGTTTAGCCATGTCGCAGATGACACTGGCGACGCGGCCGAACAGGGCTGAGACCAGAGACAGCGGATGCACGGCGAAATCGTCGAGCGCGCCATAGCCGGAAGCTGCTTCGTGCTTCCAGAAGAACAGCGCTTCGGGGTCGGCCATGAAGTCCTCGTCCATCTCGATGCGCAGATGGTTGACCTCGCCGATGATCTTCTCTTCCAGCAGCGCGCCGATATGGCGGATGGCCGGGCTCTGGATGTAGTTGTAGCCGAGCGCCGCGACCTTGCCGGACTTTTTCGCCGCCGCCGCCATCGCCTCGGCCTCGGCAAAGCTCGGCGCCATCGGCTTTTCGCACCACAGATGCTTGCCTACCTGAAGAACCGCGATGGCCATTTCCGGATGGAACTGGTTGGGCGTGGTCAGCGAGACGATGTCGACTTCGGGATCGTTGACGACGGCGCGCCAGTCGCCCGACGCCTTGGCGAAACCGAACTCGCCCGCCTTGCGCCGGGCAAGCTCTTCATTGACCTCGCCGAGATGGACCAGCCGTGGCTTGGCCACGTCGGGAAAGACGGCGCTGACGGCACTCCATGCGATGGCGTGACACTTGCCCATGAAACCCGTACCGATGAGACCGACGCCGACCATTTTCCGTTTCTCCACTGCTTGAAGCGCTGCGTGGATGAATTAGTCCATTTTCTCCTGAAATGGAATGTCTGCCTCATTTTTTATGGTGTTCTTGCGCAGGCTCGCTATGATGAGGCACAGAGGATGCTTCACGCATGAGCCTGGACAGAGCGACGATGGACGAACGGATACCTCGCGATTTCGAGACGCTGCGCACCACCATCCTGGAGCGACGCGAAAGCCTGCCGAAACGCATCGCCCAGATCGCTGCCCATGCGCTCGACAATCCAGACGATATCGCCTTCGGCACCGCCGCCAGCATCGCCGCTTCGGCCGGCGTGCAGCCTTCGACCCTGATCCGATTTGCCCAGCAGCTTGGCTTCGATGGTTTCACCAGCCTGCAGCAGGTGTTTCGCGAGCGGCTGCGCGAGCGCAACTCATCCTATGACGAAAGGCTGCAGGCGCTGCGCGTCAAGGCTGAGGGAGGCGCCGGCCACCGGGCGATCTTCGACGGCTTCGTCGCCGCCGCCTCGACCTCGCTCAACGATATCTCGCGCACGCTGGACGAAGCGCATCTGGAAGACGCTATTTCCCTGCTGGCAAAGGCGGAAACCATCTATGTGCTGGCCAAGCGGCGCTCCTATCCGGTGGCGTCCTACATCGCCTATGCACTGGGCAAGCTGAAGATCCGCAACCAGCTGATCGAATCGGCGGCCGGGCTGAATGCCGAGATGATCGGCTTCGCCACGCCGGCGGATGCCGTCATCGCCATCTCCTTCTCGCCCTACGCGCCGGCCACGATCGAGGAGGCGCGCAGCATCTCGGAACAGGGCGTGCCGATCGTCGCCATCACCGACAGCTCGTTTTCGCCGCTCGCCCAGTTCGCCAAGGTCTGGTTCGAGGTTGCCGAGGCCGATTTCGCCGGCTTCCGCTCACTGTCGGCGACAATGGCGCTGGCCATGGCGCTGACCGTCGGCGTCGGCGAGAAGCGGCGCGGCACGGGCAGGAAGCGCAAGGCCTGATCCACCGCCGAAAAGGTACTTTTCACCGAAGGAATGCTCATTCCATATTGACTATGGATTGGAATTATTATTTCATATTCCCGGCGCCACGCTGCCGCTCGCGCGTGTACCCCAACACAACAAGGCCGACGGGAGGTTCCAATGAGCGAAGCCGTGGACGCTGAATACGCGCCGCTCGACGTCATCACCATCGGTCGCGCTTCCGTCGACCTTTACGGCCAGCAGATCGGCTCGCGGCTGGAGGACATCACCTCCTTCGCCAAGTCGGTCGGCGGCTGCCCGGCCAACATCTCGGTCGGCACCGCCAGGCTCGGCCTGCGCTCGGCGCTGCTCACCCGCGTCGGCGACGAGCAGATGGGCCGCTTCATCCGCGAGCAGCTGACGCGTGAAGGCGTCAATGTCGACGGGCTCAAGACCGACAAGGAGCGGCTAACCGCACTGGTGCTGCTGTCGGTCGAGGACGAAGGCGTCTCGCCGATGATCTTCTATCGCTCGGACTGCGCCGACATGGCGCTGGCGCCGGAAGACATCGATGAGGCCTTCATCGCCTCGGCGCGCTCGATCGTCGTCACCGGCACGCATTTTTCCAGGCCCAACAGCGATGCCGCGCAGCGCAAGGCGATCCGCATCATGAAGGCCAAGGGCGGCAAGGTGGTGTTCGACATCGACTACCGGCCGAACCTGTGGGGCCTCGCCGGCCATGCCGAAGGGTTCGAGCGCTATGTGAAATCGGACCGGGTCTCGGCGCAGCTGAAGACGGTGCTGCCCGACTGCGACCTCATCGTCGGCACCGAGGAAGAGATCATGATCGCGTCGGGCGCCGATGATTGCCTGAGCGCCTTGAAGACAATCCGCTCGCTGTCGTCCGCCACCATCGTCCTGAAGCGCGGCGCGATGGGCTGCATCGTCTATGACGGACCGATCAGCGACGATCTCGAGGACGGCGTCGTCGGCAAGGGGTTTCCGATCGAGATCTACAATGTGCTCGGCGCCGGCGACGCCTTCATGTCGGGCTTCCTGCGCGGCTGGCTGGGTGGCGAAGACCATGCGACGGCGGCGACCTGGGCCAATGCCTGCGGCGCCTTCGCCGTGTCGCGGCTGCTCTGCGCGCCGGAATATCCGACCTTCGAGGAGCTGCGGTTCTTCCTCAAGAACGGCAGCAGGCATCTGGCGTTGCGCAAGGACGAGGCGATCAACCACATCCATTGGGCAACGACGCGCCGGCGCGACATTCCCTCGATGATGGCGCTCGCCTGCGACCACCGCGTGCAGCTCGAGGATGTGGCGGCGAAGGCCGGTGCCGATCCCGCACGCATCCAGGATTTCAAGGTGCTGGCGGTCAAGGCGGCGGCGAAGGTTGCCGCCGGCCGCGACGGCTACGGCATGCTGATCGACGAGAAACACGGCCGCAAGGCGATGTTCGAATTCGCCAGGCATTCCTTCGCCTGGCTCGGGCGGCCGGTGGAGCTGCCGGGTTCGCGGCCGCTGCGCTTCGAGTTCTCGCAGGACATCGGCTCGCAGCTCACCGAGTGGCCGGTCGACCATTGCATCAAATGCCTGTGCTTCTATCATCCCGACGATCCGGCGGCGCTCAAGGACGAACAGCAGCAGAAGTTGCGCGCGCTGTTCGAAGCCGCGCGGAAGGTCGGCAGGGAACTTCTCATCGAGATCATTGCCGGCAAGCATGGCAAGCTCGACGACACGACGATCCCGCGCGCGCTGGAGGAACTCTATGCGCTCGGCATCAAGCCGGACTGGTGGAAGCTCGAGCCGCAGGCGTCGAGCGGCGCCTGGGCGAAGATCGAGGCCGTGATCCTGAAGCACGACCCCTGGTGCCGCGGCGTCGTGCTGCTGGGCCTGGAAGCGCCGCAGGACGAGCTGGAAGCGGCGTTCGCCGCCACCGCCAAGGCACCCATCGTCAAGGGTTTTGCCGTCGGCCGCACCATCTTCGTCCATGCGGCCGAACAATGGCTGGCCGGCAGGATGTCGGATGACGAGGCGATCGCCGACATGGCGCAGCGCTTCGAACAGTTGACGGATGCGTGGCTTGCCGCGCGCGGCCGCAAGGCGGCATAAGAAGGCGCGGAATAGGACTGCGGAGGAAAACACCATGAGCAAGACAATCCGCCTGACGATGGCGCAGGCGCTGACCCGCTTCCTGTCGCGCCAGATGACTGAGATCGACGGTAGCAAAGTCCCGATCTTCGGCGGCGTCTGGGCGATCTTCGGCCACGGCAATGTCGCCGGCATCGGCGAGGCGCTCTATCAGGTGCGCGACGAACTGCCGACCTTTCGCGCCCACAACGAACAGGCGATGGCGCATGCGGCAATCGCCTACGCCAAGGCCAATTTCCGCCGCCGCTTCATGGCCGCGACGTCCTCGATCGGCCCCGGCGCGCTCAACATGGTGACGGCGGCGGCGCTCGCCCATGTAAACAGGTTGCCCGTCCTGTTTTTGCCAGGCGATGTCTTCGCCAACCGCATCCCCGACCCGGTGCTGCAGCAGGCCGAGGATTTTTCCGACGGCACGGCGACGGTCAACGACTGCTTCCGTCCGGTTTCGCGCTATTTCGACCGCATCACCCGGCCGGAGCAGATCATTCCTGCGCTGAGCCGTGCCATGGCCGTGCTGACCGATCCGGCCGAATGCGGCCCGGTGACGCTGTCGCTCTGCCAGGACGTCCAGGCCGAGGCCTATGACTATCCCGAGAGTTTTTTCGCGGAGCGGGTCTGGCACCAGCGCCGGCCGCGCCCGGATCGCCAGGAACTGGCGGCCGCGGTCGCCGCGCTCAAGGGTGCAAAAAAGCCGTTGGTGATCGCCGGCGGCGGTGTCCTCTATTCGCAGGCGTCGGACGAACTGGCGAAATTCGCCGAGGGCGCCGGCATTCCTGTCTGCGAGACGCAAGGCGGCAAATCCTCGCTGCCGGACAACCACCCGCTCAACATGGCGGCGGTCGGCGTCACCGGCACTTCTGCCGCCAACCGGCTGGCTGAGGAAGCCGATGTCGTGCTGGCCATCGGCACGCGCCTGCAGGATTTCACCACCGGTTCGTGGGCGCTGTTCAAGAATTCGGGCAAGACCATCATCGGGCTCAACGTGCAGCCCTTCGATGCCGGCAAGCACCGCGCCCTGCCGCTGGTGGCCGATGCGGCCGAGGGCCTGGGGGAACTCGGTGCTGCGCTGAAGGACTGGAAGGCGCCGGCAAGCTGGACCGACAATGCGTCCTCCGGCAAGAAGGCCTGGGCGGTCGAGGCGGCCAAGGTGACGGCGTCGACCAATGCCGCCTATCCGTCCGATGCGCAGGTGATCGGCGCGGTGCAGCGCGCCATGGGCTCCGGTGTGACGCTGCTGAATGCCTCCGGCGGGTTGCCGGGCGAATTGCACAAGCTTTGGCAGGCGGGCGCGCCCGGCTCGTACCATGGCGAATACGGCTTCTCGACCATGGGCTATGAGATTGCCGGCGGGCTCGGCGCCAAGATGGCGAAGCCCGGCGAGGAGATCGTCGTCATGATCGGCGACGGCTCCTACCTGA